>CAYWHT010000177.1:0-7891 GCA_964458135.1 uncultured Saprospiraceae bacterium
GGTAGCGGTTGAGATTGTAATAGGAAGAAATTCGGCTATATTTAACCGGCGACTTCAGGAAACTCTTCTTCATCGGACGCCCCTCCAGGTCGTAGTAACCGGGATGTTCGCAATCCTCAAAATAAATGGCGTAGTACTCGTTATCGTAATTTTTGTAGTAAGCCGCGTGTAACCGACCGATTCCGACTTTTTCGCCTTCAATGTAATTCTGGTCAAACACCAATTTGAATTGATCCCCCTTTTGCAGGTGGTGAAAATCGATCGACCATTGCAGGGCGTCTTCCATCCGGGAGGCGATTTCGTAGCTTAAGCCGTTTTCCACCATCGCGTTCCAGAGCGAACTCTCGATGGCGCCCCCGGCGGTTTGCACTTCGGTTTGGATGGGGTGCTCATAGCGCCGGGCCCAGAGGCTGTCCTTCAGACTGAAAACGATGTACTCGTATACATTAGGTTCGTAGATGAAGTAATCGGCCTGCCGGGTGCTGTCCTTGGTCAGAACGGTGTAAGGTTTACCGATGCGGAATTCGCGCACATCAAAAACCTCTTTTGAATTAGACACCAATTGCTGGATCGAAGGATATTCCAGCCGGAACTCCTGCAAAAGGTCGCCAATGACGTCGCCGTTTTCTACTTTACCGCGGATGACCTGGAAGGTATCCAAGGCAAAACCGTATTCCAGGGTAGGCTCCGCTACCGGGAAGGCGCCCAGCGAGACCACTTTCGCGCCTTTTACAGATGCCTGCATGTTTTTAGAATCGGTTGGAAATAAGGTGATCGCCAGTAGGGCGCCGAGTGCGAGGGCTAGAATTAGCCAAGTCGATAGGGGTAATTTGCGAATGAAAAACTGAGGCCTTTCCCCGGATGGAGAGGCAGGTTCTGTTTGTTGGTCCACGGTTTGCTATTTGGGTTTCACAATTTCGTAGCCTGTCCCGGAAAGCTAGAACACTTGGTTGAAATAGACGCCGCTTTCCGGCAACACGACCCAAACGGGGGGTGTGGTCCCGTTTTGTTTAACTCAAGACGGCCTGAATATAATACACGCCCGTCATGGGGAATAAATATAATAGTTAAAGTATGAGTTATTGCCCCGGAAGAGGGATTTTTTCTGAATATTTTTTGGATATATAATGGAGTTGTTGATTTGTTAAATCGTTGGGCTTGCGTAGGATGATTGGTTTGGAATGGACGCTTTGGGGCAGGAACATCCTGTTTTTCTTCTCAACCCCGGGCTGATGCTCGGGGCTAACAATCTGTCGCGCCTCCGGAGTTCCGCGGGATAGCACAAGCTGCCCACCTTCAAGATGCGATTGCCCCTCACTGCGCAATTCGCTTTTCAATCAAAGTACGAGCCGTAATTTTCCCCTTTCCAGAGGATGGTCATGCATTTCCCTCGAAACTCTGTCATCCGCCACCATGACCTCCCCAACTCCACACAAACATCGTACCTTTGCCCCGAAAACCTCCAATTCTATGTCCGATCAACACCAATACGAAAAGCGCGGCGTTTCCGCCACCAAAGACGAAGTGCACCAGGCCATTCAGCATCTCGATAAAGGCTTGTACCCCAATGCATTTTGCAAGATTTTGCCCGATATGGCAGCGCTGGATCCCAAATATTGCAACATCATGCATGCCGATACGGCGGGCACCAAAACCAGCCTTGCCTATCTGTACTGGAAAGAAACGGGCGATTACAGCGTGTGGGAAGGGATCGCCCAGGACGCCATCGTCATGAATCTCGACGACATGGGATGCGTGGGTTGTGTGGATAACATCCTGCTTTCCTCCACCATTGGCCGCAATAAAAACCTGATCGACGGCAAAGTACTGGCTACCCTGATCGATGCTACGCGAAACTTCTGCGAGCAACTGGCCAATTTTGGCATTCGCATTCATCTGGCCGGGGGAGAAACAGCCGATGTAGGGGACATCGTCCGAACGATTGATGTAGGGTATACGGCTTTTGCCCGTCTGCCCCGCAACCAGCTCATCGTTAACGATATCCGTGCCGGTGACGCGATCGTCGGGCTGGCTTCCTACGGGCAAAGCGCTTACGAGAACACCTACAACGCCGGCATGGGCAGCAACGGGCTGACCTCCGCCCGCCACGATTTGCTCCACCGCTCTTATGCCCACCAATACCCCGACAGCTACGACCCCAATACCCCCGAGGACGTCATCTATTTGGGCGGCAAACGGCTTAAGGATACCCTGACGGTCGACGGGCATAGCTACCCGCTGGGTAAACTGATGCTTTCCCCAACCCGTACCTACTTGCCGTTTATCAAAGCCTTGCTCGATGAACAGCGCCAACACGTTCACGGTATGATCCACTGTACCGGTGGCGGGCAAACCAAAGTGAAAAAGTTTATCGACGGCAAAAGAATCGTTAAAGACAACCTTCTGCCCGTTCCACCGTTATTCCAATTGATTCAGCAAGAATCGGCCGCTTCCTGGAAAGAAATGTACCAGGTGTTTAATATGGGGCACCGCCTGGAAGTCTACCTGCCGGAAGACCAGGCCGAAAAGGTCGTTCAGCTGGCCCGCTCCTTCCGGATCGAAGCTCAGATCATCGGCCACGTGGAGGAAGCCGCCGCCAACAGCGTGCGCATCGAAGGCCCGTACGGTACTTTTGACTATCAATAAATGCTAAAGATTGCATGCCGACTCAGAAACCCCTCACCCGCAAAGAAAAAGCCAAAGCCATCGCCGATATCCTGGACGAATATTACCCCGATCCGCCCATTCCCCTCAAACATCAGGATGCTTACACCCTGCTGGTCGCCGTACTGCTTTCCGCACAATGCACCGATGAGCGGGTCAATAAAGTTACCCCGCACCTTTTTGCTCTGGCGGATAACCCCCGCGATATGGTGCATCATTCGGTAGAAGACATACAATCCATCATCCGGCCCTGTGGCTTGGCGCCCCGTAAATCGAAGGCTATCTACGATCTATCGCGTATTCTAATGGAAAAACACGAAGGGCAGGTTCCCGCCGATCTGGAGACGCTGGAATCCCTTCCCGGAGTGGGCCACAAGACGGCTTCGGTGGTTATGATTCAGGCTTTTGACCGGCCCGCCTTTCCGGTGGATACCCACATTCACCGCCTGGCGTGGCGCTGGACGCTGAGCACGGGAAAAAATGTGCAAAAAACCGAAGAAGACCTCAAACGGCTTTTCCCCAAAGAACGCTGGAACCGCCTGCACCTGCAAATCATTTACTTCGGCCGCGAATACTGCCCCGCCCGCGGACACGACCCCCGCCAATGCCCCATCTGCAGCAAATACGGCCGAAAAAGCCTTTTTAAGTCCAATTAGAACGGATAGCCCAGGCCGATATTAAAATTGATGTCGCGCAGCTGGTATTGGGAGAAATCGGTCCAGTAATCGCTTTCGCTAATCCGCTCATCGGGGCCGGGAAGGGGGATGGGGTTGCGCAACCGCACGCCTAAATCCAACCGGAAGATGAAATAGGTAAAGTCGAAGCGAAAGCCAAGACCGGTGCCAAGTGCGATTTGTTTGTAGAAGGGGTCGCGAAAAGACTGACCGCTTTCGCAAGCCCGGTTGGCCGGAGCGCTCCAGCGGAATTGAGAGCCGCAACGCGAGGGGTCTTCGGTGATAGTCCAGATATTTCCACCATCTAGAAACAAGGCCCCCTTGAATCGCCAGAAGATGTTAAAGCGATATTCCAGGTTGAATTCGAGCTTGAGATCGCCCGTTTGATAAAACAGTAGGCGATTGGAGGCTCGAATGGAGAGATCCTCGGGCTTGAAGGTCAGGGTGTCCAGGTACCCGCCGGGCCCCAATCCCCGGGCGGGCCAGGCGCGGATGCTGCTCGGGCCGCCGACGTAGAATTGTTTGACGTAGGGCACGTCGTCGGTATAGCCAAAAGGGCGTGCGATGCCCAGGGCAAAGCGAGTGGCCAGGCTGTGCTTCTGATTGAACTGTTTGTAATACCGAAAGTCGAGTTCCATCTTGGCGTACTGGCTGAAATCGGTCTGCCCCAGTCGCAGCGTATCCGATTTTAGGGCAAAAGCGTTATAAATGGCGTTTCCGGCGTAGATTTCGGCGCCCGCCATTTCCAGGCGCCCGCTAAAGTAGACGGATTCGCCGTATTCATTGGGCCGCCCGTTGTAAATGAAGTCGAAATCCCGGAACAACAGGCTGACGAAAAGCTGTTGGCCGAAGCTGTTGTCGAGGAAGGGGTTGGATCGCTGAATCTCCCTGAAGGCGGGTTCGGAAAAAGGTTGCAGATAATCGACCCCCACGTGGTTGATGTTGTACCGGCGGGTGCCCGAGCGCTTGAGCTCAAAGCCGTAGTTGGCGTTAAAGAGGTTGTAACGGTAAAAGTCGAGCAACCGCAGGTAATTATAACTCACCGACAGCCGGGTGGTGGCTTTTTCTTGCAATTGAGTGTAAAAATCCTGCCCCCGCTGTGCTTTTTCCCGGTCCTGGCCAATTTTGCTAATGCCTTTCCAGATTCCCAGGTAATCGGCAAATTTTGGCAGGTAGAGATCGGCGCTCGCCTGCAAGTCTACGGTATTCCAAAAGCGATCGTCGCGGAAGCTGGGATTGACCTCCAGGCCCGCCGAAAGGTTGCCGAGCAGCTGCTCGGCGCCGCCGAAGATGTTGCGGTGCCGCATCGAAGGGCTGATCGACAAACCGATCAGGTTGCCAGAGGCGGAACTCGTACTGCGGTTGGTGTAGTTGAGCTCGAAATCCACTCCCACTTCGATGCGGGAGTTGTCGGTAAGCTCAATGCGGAAATTCAGGCGGTTGGGAAATACCGAGTCTTGCTCTTGCTTAATGCGCACGAAACGAAACACGCCCAGGGCGGAAAGGCTGCGGTTGGTCTTTTCGTAATTCTCCTGGCGGAATAATTCTCCGGGCTGCAAGTATATTTGATCGATGATGACTTGGGGTTTGACCGAGAAGGCCGTGTCGGGGGTGCGAAAGTGGATGTCCTGAATGACTGTATCTTTCAAATCGGCGGTGCTGGAGGGATCGTACTGGGTAAATACCCGGACGTCACCGACGTAATAAACCTGGTGCAGGCTATCTTCGGAAGGTGGCAGGATTTCCAGGTAGACGTTGGCCTTTTTGGATTGAACGGTGGTGTCGGCTTCCAGGGTGGCGAAATAGTTAGGCAGAAAATCGGCGTAGCCACTATTACGCAGTTGCTGGGTGATGCGTTCTTTTTCGCGTTCGTATAAATTGCCGTCGAGCCCTTCGCCCGGTTTGAGTAAGCTTCTCGCCTTGGTCTGGCGCAGTATGCGTTCAATGTTGGGGTCTTCGCTTTGAAAGAAGATGGAGTCGATCGTAAAGCGCTCTTTGGGCTTGACGTAGAAGGTAACGTAGGCTTTTTTGCCTTTGATGTATTCGTCGGGGTAGACATTGGCATTGAAATAGCCTTTATACTGAAGGTAGTACTGCATGGCTTCGGCGGTAGCCTGGGTGAGTTCCTGGTCGTAGATGGCGGGCGGTTCGGCGATCACCCGGCGCACCCAGCGGTCAAATTTAGAGGTGTCTTCGGGTTGCTGGTTCTTGAAATAAAAATACTCCCGGGGAATAAAGAAAAAGTTGCTGTTTTTTTTCTGTTTGTAGAGGGTGGAGAGCTCGTATTTCAACTTGCGTTTGTTGTCTACTTTTTCTTTGCCCTCAAACTTGATTTCGTTTTTCTCCAGCAAGAACTCGTCTACTCCGAGAAATTTCGTAGTGTTGCAGGAGGCCAGCACCATTGCCGCCAAGACCAAAACAATCAACTTGTGCAAGACGCTCATATCGAAACTCAGCAGATCCAGAAATGTCGCTATCTAAAAGCAGAATAAAGTTCATCAAATCCCTCCAGATAAAGAAATTTCGACAGCGGTATAACAAATTCGTTCTGGAGGGAGATAAAATGGCCCGGGAGCTATTGCGCAGTCCCGATCAGGTCATCGATAGCATTTATGCGCTTCCCCAATGGATAGACGCGGTCAATGGCCACCTACCCCTACCCGGGGAAAAACTGTTTGTGATCACCGAAAACGAACTAAGCCGCATTTCGGGGATGAAATCGCCCAATCAAGTACTCATCGTCGCCGAGCTGCCGCAGCAAACCTGGTTGGAAACCGAGGTGCGCAAGGGTATTTCGCTCTATCTGGACGATATTCAGGATCCCGGCAACTTGGGCGCTATCTTACGGGTTGCCGATTGGTTCGGGCTGACCCACGTGTTTTGCTCCCCTAATTGCGTAGATCTGTTTAATCCCAAGGTTATTCAATCGGCTATGGGCGCCTTCTTAAGGGTGCGCAGCCCCGTCATTACCCTTTTCGGCCTGCGGCAGTATTTTCCGGATCTCCCCATCATCGGGGCCGACATGGAAGGAGAGAATCTCTTTCAAGCCCCCGTCATTCAAACGGGGCTGATCGTCATCGGCAACGAAGGGGGAGGTATTTCGCCTCAGGCGCGCCATTTGTTGCAGCGCACCGTCAGCATTCCCCGGGCGGCCAACAGCCAGGCCGAATCCTTGAACGCCGCCGTGGCTGCGGGGATTATCTGCGCCGTATTAAAAAACCATCCATTCTGAGCGTTTTTGGCACACGCTTTGCTACATTATTGGCAGATCTAGGTTATGACATTCGTTTTTTCCATAAGCAAAAGGGCGGCTGATTGCAGAATCAGCCGCCCTTTTTTTGGATAGAAGCCGCTCCTTAAAGCAGCCCCTGAAGCGCCGATTCGATTTGTTCGGCGCCGCGCAATCCCGTTTCGGCGATTTTACCTTCGCGATCGATCAGGAAAGTTTGCGGGATGCTGCGCACCCCGTATTTGGCGGCGGCGGAAGATTCCCATTTCTTCAAATCGCTGACGTGATAGTCCCACATTAGGTTGTCCTGTTTAATGGCCCGCACCCAGTTTTGTTTGGAGCGTTCCAGGTAGGAATTGATGCGATCGTCCGAGCCCAATCGCGCACGGGTGCGGGAATCGGCGCCGTCGAGGGAGACGCTGAAGATGGTGAAGCCCCGGTCTTTGTATTCTTTATACACTTCCACGACATTGGGGTTTTCCCGCCGGCAGGGGCCGCACCAGCTCGCCCAGAAATCCAGTAAAACGACCTTCCCCTTCAGGTCGGAAAGCGAGTACTCCTTGCCGTTGGGGCTGGGCAAGGTGATGTCGGGAGCGGGCTGTCCGACGGCAATCTTTTGAGCGGCTCGCTGTTGATTATACTGTTGTTCTACCTGGGCGATAAATTTGGCGTACTGGTTAGTCATCTCGGATTGGGGCTGACTTTCAGCCAGTTTTTGCTGTGCTTTTTTGTGGGTGTCGAGCACCTGACCGTTAGGGCCCAGGGTTTTGAAGGCGACGAAAGCACCGAGCAGCGGGTTGGCGGTGGTGTCGATGAAGGTTTTGATGTCGTTGAGGTTGACCTGCCGTTGGCTGACCTTTTGCATCAGAATGGCGTAGGCCTGCGCGTCGGGGGCGCCCTTCAATTCGAAATTGTAGCGTTGCAGCCCGGAAAGGTCGCCGTTGAAGGTGATCTGTTCTTCCGTGCCGTCGAGCACCAGGTTGACCCTTTTGGTGCCGATACGCAGGTTGTAGATACCTTTTTCCAGGCCTTCCGGAAAAGCCAGTTCGAAGCTGCCGTCGGCGCCGATGTCGGATTTGGTCAGCACGCTGCTGGCTTTGCCGATCACGACCTGGTCCAGGAAGATCTGCAGGTTTTGGGCATTGTCAATTTTGCCGGAGATCACCGTGCCATCCACTGTGGGCTTGCAGCTCCAGGTCAGCAGAGTTAGTGAAAGTAAAACGCTAAGAAAAGTCCATATCCTTTTCATGTCCAAGCGGGATTTTATGAATTGTTTATATAATTGAGCGTAAAACCCATTGGTCTTCAGCCAATGGGATGAAAG
>CAYWHT010000178.1:0-7885 GCA_964458135.1 uncultured Saprospiraceae bacterium
CCTCAAAGCCGAAAACGAAGAACTCCTGAGACAAGCGCAGGAAGAACGGGCCAAAATCCTGCGCGAAGCCAACGATATCAAGGAAAATATCGTCGGCGAAGCCAAAGGTAAAGCCAACGAAGAGGCCAAAAGAATCGTGGCCAGCGCCAAGGAGGATATCGAAAATATGCGCAAGGAAGCCCTCGTCAACCTGAAAAACGAGGTGGGCGTCATGGCGCTGCAAATCGCCGAGAAAGTATTGCGTGAAAAACTGCAGGGCGACCAGGAACAGGAAAAACTGGTTAACACGCTCGTCGAGGACATGAAGCTCAATTAATTGCCTGAAAGAAACTATTCGCTATGTCGGTAACCAGAATCGCATCCCGCTACGCTAAATCCCTGGTGGAACTTGCCCACGAACAAGGCCGCCTGGATCGGGCGCTGGAGGACATGAAGCTCTTTCAGGAATACCTCAAAAATGACGACTTTCGCGTTTTTATCAAAAGTCCGGTCATTCAGGAGGACAAAAAGGCGAAGATCATCGATCAGTTTTTTAATAAAAAATTCGATGATCTGACCTTCAAGTTCATCATCTTGCTGGTGCGCAAACAACGCGACTCCTACCTGCCGGAGATCGCCGAAGCTTTCATCCAGCATTATAAAAAATTCAGGGGAATTTCCACGGTGATCATTACCAGCGCCAAGCCCCTGAGTAAGAAATCGCTCAATGCGATTCGCAAGAAATTGGAAGGCAGCTCGGCGGCCAAAGAGCAAATCGAAGTCCAAACCCAAATCGACGAGGACCTCATCGGCGGGTTTATCCTGGAATTCGAGGATTTTATCTACGACGCCAGTGTGGCCAATAAACTCGAAGAGTTGAAAAAGGAATCTTTCGAAGAAAATTTGTATACCTCGAAAATCATCTCCCGCTAATGGCCGGGAAGAGCCATTGCATTGTCGAAAACCCAATTTGTCCATAATAGCCCGTAGCGCTCCGCCTGCCGGAATACGGGAAAGAAAATTCATAAGCAAATGGTTGATGTTAAGCCCGAAGAAATATCCGCAATACTCAAGCAGCAAATCTCCGGCTTCGATAACGTCTCGAAACTGGAAGAATACGGAACGGTCCTGCAAGTCGGTGACGGTATCGCCCGCATCTACGGCCTGACCAAAGTGCAGGCTGGTGAACTCGTCGTATTTGAATCCGGTGTGGAAGCCATCGTCCTGAACCTGGAAGAAGATAATGTCGGGGTGGTCATGATGGGCTCCGGTTCCGGCATTAAAGAAGGTTCGACGGTGAAGCGCACCGGCCGCATCGCTTCCATTGCGGTGGGCGACGGCTTCGTCGGTCGCGTGGTCAACCCCCTCGGCGACCCCCTCGACGGCCGCGGCGAAATTGCGGGCGAACGCTACGACATGCCCCTGGAGCGCAAAGCCCCCGGCGTGATCTATCGCCAGCCGGTTTCCGAACCGCTGCAAACGGGCATCAAATCCATCGACGCCATGATCCCCATCGGTCGCGGCCAACGGGAACTCATCATTGGCGACCGCCAGACGGGTAAGACGGCCATTGCCATCGACACCATCATCAACCAGCGTGAATTCTACGAGCGCGGCGAACCGGTATACTGCATCTACGTAGCTTCCGGTCAGAAATCCTCCACCGTGGCGCAGGTAGCCCGCACCCTGGAAGAAAACGGCGCCCTAGACTACACGGTGATCGTTTCGGCTTCGGCTTCCGATCCCGCGCCGCTGCAGTTCTTCGCTCCTTTCGCCGGCGCCGCCATCGGCGAATACTTCCGCGATACCGGCCGCCCGGCCATGATCGTATACGACGACCTGTCGAAGCAGGCCGTCGCGTACCGCGAAGTATCCTTGCTGCTGCGCCGCCCGCCCGGACGCGAGGCCTACCCCGGCGACGTCTTCTACCTGCACTCCCGCCTGCTGGAGCGCTCCGCCAAAATTATCGAAAACGACGAGATCGCCCGGCAAATGAACGACCTGCCGGAATCCCTCAAAGAGGCTAAAGACGCCGAGGGCAATCCCATAATTAAAGGTGGCGGTTCCCTGACCGCCCTGCCGATCATCGAGACGCAGGCCGGTGACGTATCCGCCTACATCCCGACCAACGTTATTTCAATTACCGACGGACAGATCTTCCTGGAGTCGAACCTCTTCAACGCCGGCATCCGCCCCGCCATCAACGTGGGTATTTCGGTATCCCGCGTAGGCGGCTCGGCGCAGATCAAATCCATGAAAAAGGTAGCCGGCACCCTGAAACTCGACCAAGCCCAATACCGCGAGCTCGAGGCTTTCGCCAAATTCGGCTCCGACCTCGACGCCGCCACCATGGCCGTACTGGAAAAGGGTAAACGCAACGTGGAGATCCTGAAACAACCCCAGTACTCGCCCGTGCCGGTGGAAAAGCAAGTGGCCATCATCTACCTGGGCACCAAAGGATTGCTGCGCGATGTGCCCGTAGAGCAGGTCAAAGAATTCGAACAGCTCTTCCTTTCTACCCTGGAACAGCGCCATCCCGAAGTGCTCGAAACCTTCAAGAGCGGCAAGCTGACCGACGAAGCCACCGCTAAACTCACCGACCTGGCGGCGGAACTGAGCAAACAGTACAAGTAATCTTAAAAGAAAGTGGGGATCCGCAATCATTGCCCAGATCACCACGCTAAATATAAAACGAACCCATGGCCGGCAACTTAAAAGAAGTACGCGAACGGATTTCTTCCGTCAGAAATACCCAGCAGATCACCAACGCCATGAAAATGGTCTCGGCCGCCAAACTACGCCGGGCCCAGCAGGCTATCCAACGCATGCGCCCCTACGCCAATAAGCTGGATCAAATGCTGCGCAATATCCTCTCCAACCTCGAAGGAGAGGCCGGCACCAACTACGGGGAAGAACGCTCCGTGCAAAACGCCTGCATCGTCATCATTACCTCCAACCGCGGCCTGTGCGGCGCCTTCAACTCCAACATCTGCAAAGCGGCCATGCACAAAATGCACAACGATTGGGCGCAGGTGCGGGCCGACGGCAACCTTACCCTCCTCTGCATCGGCAAGCGGGGCTACGACTTCTTCCGCAAACGCTACCAAGATGTGCACTACATTACCGATTACGTAGAACTTTTCAATGACCTCAGCTTCGAAAACGTCTCCCGCGTCTCCCGCCTGCTCATGGATGAATTCCTCAAAAAGGGCTTCGACGCCGTAGACGTCGCCTACGGTCAGTTCAAAAACGCCGCCGTCCAATACCCGCGCCTGGAACAATTCCTGCCGGTGCCCAAAGTAGAGGAAGAAGTAGACGACAATAAATTGCGCGCCGACTATATCTTCGAGCCCAACAAACAGGGCCTCCTGGAAACGCTGGTGCCCAGCATCATCCAAACTCAATTCTACCGTTACATCCTCGACACCCACGCCTCCGAACACGGCGCCCGCATGACCGCCATGGACAGCGCTACCGAAAATGCCGAAGAGCTCATCAAGGAACTCCGCATCAGCTACAACAAAGCCCGCCAGGAAGCGATTACTAAAGAGATCTCCGAAATTGTGGGTGGCGCGGCTGCGCTGGAAAAGGGGTAACTTGGTAGTTGGTAGCTTGATGGGATAGGGGCTTCGCCATCCTTTGACTGACCGATGTTCAAGGCAATACACCAATCCGGTGTTGGTCATCGCACCCACTACTCCCTACCAACTAACGATATTCCCAACCAATTCGTAGCATTTAAGCGGCTGCTCGATGACTCGCTTACGAGCGGGTTATCTTCCTGATCATCGCTCACGAAGCCGGCTTCAACTCCAAATCGACCTTCAACGCCATCTTCAAAAAATTGACGGGCCAGACGCCCAGCGAGTACTAACCCGGATGATGCATGGATTCACCTTACGAAGAATCCATGCATCATCCGGATTAAGCGTATAATGGTCAACCTCGCTCCATCTACCCTGTTGATAAGAAAAACGGAAAGCTGACTTACCGTATGAACTGGATAAAGCGGAAAGAGCTTGTATTGCTGGAAAGTGGCATGCAGTATGCATTCGATCCCCAAGTGTGGGCCGTACGCGATTACGATGCGCATACTTTCTTTGCCGGCCTGGCCGGCGCCGGCCTCAAGGGAATCGATTTCCTGACGATTTTCCGCACAAGGCGACTGGTATTCTGGGAGGTCAAACACTTCCGGTATAATCAAGGCGCGCATTCCGGCGCTCCCAATCTGCCGCCGGACGCCCTGGCCGAACAGCTGATCACCAAAGTGCGGGACACCATTCGCGGGGTGGGAGCGGTAGGAGGTTACTACGAGCGGCTATGGCGCTACCGGATGCTGCGGAATTACTTACAGCACTTCCCCTCTCAGCGCTCCGATTGGGCCTTTTTCACCAGGGTCAATCAATTATTGCTGCATGCCGAACGTTGCGAGTTGCTCGTTTGGCTGGAGGCTGACCCGCTCCCGGAAAACTACCGCCGCAGCCTTTACCAACTCCTGCAGCAAGAACTGGGCCACCGAATGGGGCATATCCGGATCGTCCATTCCGCTGATCCGCCCTACCGGGCATCCTTGCGGGTGGAGCACCTCTCCTGATCATCGTCCGAAAGCTGTTTCCGGAGATCCGACTTTGCCTCTTGGGAAGGTTTCGCACGCACCGCACTCCCTTCTCGGTTTGTGGGACCGTTGCAATTCATCCATCGATTATCCCGGTCCAAACCGCACATCACCCGATTGAGGGTGTTTTGACTGGAGGCGGTGACTTTTTCTTTGGATTTTGCACCACATGAAAAGGGGCTCATAAGTAAAACATGAGGAATCCTTCGTATCTTTTTATAGCCTACCAGGTCAGCATTCACAAATTTTGGGTTGGCAAACTATAATCTCGCTTAAGAAACTCGATCACCCTATGAGGTTGCTTTTAATATTTCTTACTACGCTGTTGTTGCCGCCACTGTTAAGCGCACAGGAGAGCGTGCTGGACCGCTACATCCAAACCGCCCTCGAAAGCAATATCGCCCTCAAGCGCCGGGAACTGTCCTACCGCAAAAGTTTGATTGCGTTACAGCGGGCCAAAGACCGCTATTTGCCAACGCTTTCGCTGGAGGCGCGCTATTCGGTGGCTAAGGGCGGTCGCGCCTTTAATATTCCCATTGGCGACCTGGTGAACCCGGTTTACAATAACCTCAACGCCATCAATAACATTGGAGAGGAACAATTTCCGGGCTATCCCGACTTCCCAACCTATCCGGAAATAGAAAACGAGCAGGTCAACTTCTTGCGGGAAACGGAGCACGAGACCAAATTGCGGGTAGCCTTTCCGGTATTTAACACCGCCATATTGCGGGGCCAGGATGTGCAGGAAGACCTGACGGCCGCCGAACGCATGTCGGTAGACATCTACAAACGCGAACTGGTCAAGGAGGTCAAAACCGGCTATTACAACTACCTCAAGGCGGTTGAGGGGGTCAGTCTTTTTGAAAACGCTTTGCGCCAGGTCGAGGAAAACCTGCGCACCACCGAAAGCCTGCACCGCAACCACCAGCTGACCATGGATCAGGTCTACTCGGCCCGCGCCCAGCTGCGGGAGGTGGAGCAACAACTCGCCGAAGCCCGCAAGGACGAGCGCGTCGCCCGGGCCTATTTCAACTTCCTGCTCAACCGGCCTTCGAATTCCGGCATCGAAGCGGTGGAGGCGCCGCCATCCGAAGCGGCCCTGCTATCGCTGGAGGAAGCCCAAAGCCGCGCCCGGCGCGAGCGGGAAGAATTCCGGCAACTGGATCACTACCTCGATGCCGCCGAAGACCGCCTGCGCCTCGAAAGGGGCAACTATCTGCCCGACGTCAACCTGGTGGCCGATTACGGCTTCCAGGGGCAGACCTACACCTTCACCGGCGAATTCGACTTTGCGATGGGGTCCGTCCTGTTGAGTTGGGACCTTTTCAACCGCACCAACCGCACCAAAGTGCAAGAAGCCGAAATCGAACAGCAGGAACTCTTCAAACGCGAAGAAGAAACCCAACGCCAGATCAACCTGCAAGTACTGGAACAACACTATGAGCTACAGGCCAAACGCGAGCGCATCGACCGCGCGCAGGCCGAAGTGGAAGCCGCGCAAAGCGCCTTCCGCCTCGTCAATAAACGCTACGAGCAAAACCAGGCCAACCAGGTCGAATTCATCAACGCCCGCACCCAACTAACCAACGCCCGGCAGCGCCTGATTATCGCCCGCTTCGATTACCAGGTGCAACTGGCGGAATACGAGCGGGCGACGGCCAGTTATGAGTTGCCTTAGATGGCCAGGCTATGCTAACAAGCTCTGTAGTCCAACAACCCAGGATTTGTCAAATACCCGTATTATGCATGAATTCATCTACTGCGAAGCCCAACTGCCCGCCCTGTGAAAAAGCGAAGCTTTACCTCCGGTATTTCAAAGGGCGAGCAATTTGGCTTCTCGTGACGAAGAACCCATGCATAATCCGGGCTAAACGCCTCAATCTCTAACACCATCATCCATATGAAACACCATTTTCATTTCCTCACTATTGCCTTTTGCCTGTCCGTCTTCGCCGCCTGCACCCGCAGCGCTGGCGAAACCGGCGGGGGCGAGGCCGCAGCGCCGCCCCGGCAGGTGCGCACCCAGCCTGCGGAGCCAGTGGTGTACCGGGAAACCGTCTACGCCAGCGGCCGCCTGGCGGCGAAAGAAGAAGCCCGCCTCAGCTTTAAAACCGGCGGCATCATCCGCAAGATCCACGTGCGCGAAGGAGAGCGGGTGCGCCGCGGCCAGTTGCTGGCGGAACTGGACCTCGACGAGATCCGCGCCCAGCAGCAACAAGCCGAGCTACGCAAAGAACAGGCGGCCATCTCGGTAGAAAACGCCCGCCTCGCCCTAAAATTGGCCGAGCGCGACTACCGCAACACCCGCGGCCTCTACCAGGATAGCGTGGCCACCCTCGAACAACTCGAAGACGCCGAGGTGCAGCTCGACAACGCCCGCAACCAACTGGAGGCGGCCAAGATGGAAGCCAAAGTCAGTAAGCAAAATCTCAACGTAGCAGAATTCAACTTCAAATACTCCCGGATCAACGCCCCCGCCAACGGCCTCATCCTCCGCCAGCTTGCCGAACCCAACGAATTGGTGGGCGCGGGAACGCCAATCCTCCTATTCGGCTCCAGCGATAAGCTGCAGGTCATCCAGGTCAACATTCCCGATAAGGATATTATCCACGTCCAACTGGGCGATTCGGCCACCATCGAATTCGACGCCTACCCCAACCGCGAATTCCGCGGCGTCGTACGCGAAATGGCCGGCATGGCCGACCCCGCCACCGGCACCTACGCCCTGGAAATCGAAGTGCTGCCCGACGGCGCCAATCTGCTCTCCGGATTCATCGGCTCGGTGCGCATCCACACCCGCCGCCAACAGCAACTAACCCGCATCCCGGTCGACGCGCTCTTCGGCGCCAACCAAAACCGGGGCGCCGTCTTCGTGCTCCAAGACGGCCGGGCCCACAAAAAAACGGTGAAGATCTACCGCATGGAAGGGGAATCTTTACTGATTCGGGAAGGACTGGCGCCCGGGGAGCCGGTAATCGTCACGGCGGTGGGGTATTTGCAGGATGAACAGCCGGTGAGCGTGATGGCGGTGGAGGATGAAGAGCAGGGCTCCTGATTGGATGGCTCACTGCTAATCGAAGTCGGAGACTGCGACGAACAAGGTTAAACGGTTGAGAACCCCAAATCCCCGCCAGCGAATAGGAATTCCCACTTATAACGACTCAACCAATAAACGCATCAACAAATCAACAACTACGAGCAATGAACATCTCCAGGCTCGCCATCAACAACTACCAATTCACCATCACCGCCTTCGTCTTTCTGTTGGTGATGGGCGTCCTATCCTTCGTG
>CAYWHT010000179.1:0-1865 GCA_964458135.1 uncultured Saprospiraceae bacterium
CGTCAAATCTCATGCCCCAACACTGACTAAAGTCATACCAATGAATGGTCATAGGTGGTAACTTTAGGCACTGACAGCACACAGCTCTAACCAAAGCCTATGAAAAACGTCAAAGATGCTCCCGACCGGAGCCTGCTGCTCGATGATCTGTGGAAACTGCAAGAGGAGCACCGCTACATCAGCGATCAGGATATCCGGATGCTCTCCCGGCGCTACCGGTGTTCGTGGATAGAGTTAGAGGGCGTAGTCTCCTTCTACCATTTCCTCCACCGCCAACCAGCCGGTCAGCACACCATTTATCTGAACAACAGCGTGACGGCCGAATTCAGCGGCTACGCCGAAGTACGGGCGGCTTTCGAAGCCGCCACGGGCGCCCGCCCGGGCGAGACCGACCCCACCGGTACTTTCGGCCTTTTCGAAACCTCCTGCATCGGTTTGAGCGATCTGGAGCCCGCCGCCCTGATCAATTTTCATCCCTTCACCCAGCTGACGCCCCAAAAAGCCAAAGCGATTGTTTGGCAATTGCGGCGGGGGGTGCCGGTTGAAAAGCTCGCAGATGAAGTACCCCACCACATCCGGCACCGGCTGCCTTCCGAAAAGGCGGTCTTGCTACGGGATTTCAAAGCGGGCAAAATCCTGGAATTGCTGAATAACCTGTCGCCGGAGGAGGCGCTGGAGCAAATCGAGGCATCGGAGCTGCGCGGTATGGGGGGCGCCTTTTTCCCGATGGATAAAAAATGGCGGCTTTGCCGGGAGCAGGAATCAACGCAAAAATATATTGCCTGCAATGCCGACGAAGGAGTTCCCGGATGGTTCTTAGAAGTTTTTCTGTTGCAGCACCTGCCGGGGGTTGTCGTTGAGGGAATGATCCTGTCCGGCTACATCACCGGCGCTACCGAAGGAATTATTTATTTGCGCGGAGAATACAAATGGCTATTGCCGCAGTTGGAAGCGGTATTACAATCCTACCGGAACGATGGCCTGCTGGGCAAAAACATTCCCGCCCAAACACCTTTTGATTTCGATATCCGCATTCAACTCGGCGCCGGCGCTTACGTGTGTGGGGAAGAAACCGCCATGCTCAACTCGATGGAAGGTAAACGCGGCGAACCCCGCGTGCGCACCTTCTTCCCCGTAGAACGGGGCTTTCGCCAACGACCAACGGTGGTCAACAACGTAGAGAGCTTCGCCGCCGCCGCCCGGGTCATCGAACTGGGCGCTGATTTTTTCCGCTCCCTCGGCACCTCCCACATCAAAGGCACCCGCCTGCTGAGCGTTGCGGGCGATTGCGCCCGGCCGGGCATCTACGAAATCGAATGGGGGACATCCCTGGGAGCTGTTCTGGATTGGGCGGAAGCTGAAAACCCCTACGCGGTGCAGATCAGCGGCCCCTCCGGCCAATGCGTAAACGCCCAAAGCCGGCAGCGCCGGTTTAACCTGGATGACCTGCGCTGCGGGGGCGCCGTTACCATTTTCAATAAAGACCGCAACCTGCTGGAGATCCTGGCCAACTTTTCCCGCTTTTTTAGCCACGAATCCTGCGGCGTCTGCACCCCCTGCCGCGCCGGCAATTTCATCTTTACGCGCAAGCTGGACCAGCTCTCGAAAGGCCTCGGCACGGAAGACGACTACGCCAAAATCCAAAACTGGAGCCGGATTATGCGACAGGCCAGCCGCTGCGGACTGGGGCGCGCCGCAACCAACGCCCTGCTCAGCGCGGTGGAGAATTTCCCGGATCAATTTGCTTGCTTCTTCGGCGATGAGGAGGTCTGCCTCAAGCATCCCTTTGACCTGGAGGCTGCCTTGCAGGATTACCGGGAAGCTGTAGGGAAGGGGTTGAGTATGTAGGGCTTGAGGCGCCGCCC
>CAYWHT010000179.1:1875-7864 GCA_964458135.1 uncultured Saprospiraceae bacterium
CGATTAGACCACTAACCAAATACCCAAGGATATGGCAAAGACGGTTCCCATCACGATCAACGGCAACCCTTTCCAGGTGGAGGAAGGAAAAAACCTCGTGGAAGCCATCCGGGAGGTTGGCCTCTTTTTGCCCTCGTTATGTTATTACGAGCACATTAAGCCACCGCTCGGCACCTGCCGGGTGTGCACCGTCATGGTCAACGGGCGGCCTACCGCCGCCTGCACCACCCTCGTCCGGCCAGGAATGGAAATAGTCACCGATACGGAGGAGCTGACGGATGTGCGCCGGGGCATGGTGGAAATGCTCTTCGCCGAGGGGAACCACTTTTGCCCGGCCTGCGAAAAGAGCGGCGACTGCGACCTGCAGGGGCTCAGCTACCGCTTGGGCATCAAAATCAGTCGCTTCCCGCACTTTTTCGTCAACCGGCTGATCGATTACCGGCCCGAGAGGATGGTCATCGACCACAACCGCTGCATCCGCTGCCGGCGTTGCGTCGAGGAGGTGCTGACCGATGAGGGGAAAGCGGTCTTTTCCTTCGTCAACCGCGGAGAAAACACCGAAGTGGCCATCGACTACGAGGCGGAAGCCAGGCTCTCCGAAGAGGAAGCCTTACGCGCCATGCACATCTGCCCGGTAGGCGCCATCCTGGTGCGGGGCAAAAGCCTGGCCCGACCACTGGGAGAGCGAAAATACGACCAACCCGAAAACGGCTGGGAACAAACCCAGGAATCGATCGAGGTGCCCAAGCTACAACCCGGAGCTTCCAGGAAGATCGTCGCTACGACCTCGCTGGCGGGTTGCTTCGGCTGCCACATGTCCTTGCTGGATATTGACGAAGCGCTGCTGGACGCCATCGAGCTCGTCGAATTCAACCGCTCCCCGCTGACCGATATCAAAAATTTTGACCGGCGCTGCGACGTCGGCATCATCGAAGGGGGCTGTTGCAACAGCGAGAATGTCGAAGTGCTGCGCGCCTTCCGGGAAAATTGCGATGTGCTCATCGCGGTAGGCGAATGCGCCATCTGGGGCGGGCTGCCGGCCATGCGCAATTTTATCCCCATCGAAGAATGCCTCCTGGAATCCTACGGCCGGACCATGGAACTGGAAGGCGGCAAGGTCGTCATTCCCCACCACGAGGACCTGCCCGAGTTGCTCGACCGCGTCTACGGCTGCCAGGAAATTACCCGGATGGATTACTACATCCCGGGCTGCCCGCCCGATGCCGGGCATATCTGGAAGGTGCTCAAGCACGTGCTCTTCGGCGACGCCTACTCCATTACCCACGATACGTTTAAGTACGATTAAAATATATCGATAATGTTCACGATGGCTGGATGCGACAGATTCCTCGCTGACAGCCCGCCTCTCGGGAGGCGTCAGGTTGACAGCCATGAAAATCCATAAAATTTTACCCGGCCCGAAAGGGAAGGAGCTGTAAATCTTGGTACTATGGGGGATAAAAAAACCAAAAAAATCGTCATTGAGCCCGTCACCCGCGTCGAGGGTCACGGGCGGGTCACCGTACACCTCGATGAAGCGGGGCAGGTAGCAGAAGCCCGGTTTCATATTGTCGAATTCCGCGGTTTTGAGCGGTTTATTCAGGGCCACCCCTACTGGGAGGTGCCGGTGCTGGTGCAACGCCTATGCGGCATTTGCCCGGTAAGCCATCACCTGGCGGCAGCCAAAGCGATCGACCAACTCCACGGGCTGGCGCCGGAAGACATTTCCCCTACCGCCGATAAGCTGCGCCGCCTCCTGCATTACGGCCAGATCTTTCAATCCCACGCCCTCCACTTCTTTTACCTCGCTTCGCCCGACCTGTTGCTGCGCGGCGACACCCCCGCCCGCGAAAGAAATGTTACGAGCGTGGTGCTGGCCGATAAAGAGCTGGCGCGAAAGGGCATCCTGATGCGCAAATTCGGCCAGGAAATCATCAAGGCGATCGCGGGAAAACGCATCCACGGCGTTGCGGCGGTTCCCGGCGGCAATTACAAGACCTTCACGCCCGAGGAGCGCGACTATTTCCTCGCAGGCCAGGATATTCCTTCGGTAGATACGATGATCGGCTGGATGCAGGACATCCTGAAGACGATTCAGTCCTATTATCAAGAGCACCGGTCCTGGCTCGACGAATTCGCTCACTACCCCTCCGGCCACCTCGGCCTGGTGGGAAATGACGGCGCGCTGGAACTCTACGACGGCCGCCTGCGCGCCGTCGACGCCACAGGCAAGCGCACACTCGACGATGTGCCCGCCGACCAATACCAACACTACTTCGGCGAAGGGGTGGAACCCTGGACCTACCTCAAATTCCCCTACCTCAAACACCTGGGCAGGGAGCAGGGGTGGAACCGGGTAGGCCCCCTCGCCCGGCTAAATATCTGCGACCACATTGCCAGCCCGCTGGCGGAGGAAGCGAGAAAAAAGTTCTTCGACTTTGCCGGCGAGCGGCCCATCAATCGCAGCATGTATTACCACTGGGCCCGAATGATCGAGATGCTGCACTGCGCGGAAGTCGTCCGCGACCTGCTGCAAGACCCGGAAATCCTGAGCGATGATCTGCTGCGGGAAGGCACGCGCCGGGAGGAAGGCATCGGCGTCGTCGAAGCGCCAAGGGGCACGCTCATCCACCATTACCGCGCCGACGATAAAGGCCAGGTGACCTGGTGCAACCTGATCGTCTCCACCACCCACAACAACGAACCGATGAACCGGGCGGTTCGGGAAGTCGCCCAACGCGAACTGTCCGGAAAGCCGGAAATCACCGAGCCTATGCTCAACCAGATCGAGGTCGCCATCCGCGCCTATGACCCCTGCCTTAGCTGCGCCACCCACGCTATCGGCAACATGCCGTTGCGGGTGGAATTGTTGGACCACCGGGGAGAGTTGTTGCAGCGGAAGTTGAAAGACACCGCTTAGTGGTCTTAAAAATTACGCTGTATGCCGGGCCAACACCCCTCACCCAAATCCACACCTTTGTTAATCGCCATCGGCAACGACGGGCGCAACGATGACGGCCTGGGGTGGGCCCTTGGCCGCCGGGTGGAGGCATCGGGATCGTTTCCCGGGCCGGTCGTATACCGCTATCAGCTACAGGTAGAAGACGCGTGGTTGGTGGCCGCCCATCCGCGAATCATTTTCGTTGATGCCTGCCGGGAGCCCCTGAAGGCGGGGTTCGACTTATCGGCTATCCAGCCGGCCGCTCACTTTAGCTACACCACCCATCAGATGGCTCCGCAGACGGTCCTGGCCCTCGCCAAAGACCTTTATGGAGCCGTTCCCGAAGCTTTCCTTTTACGTATAAAGGGGGAAGCATGGGAACTTAATTGCAGCCTTTCGGCGGTGGGGCGGGAAAATTTGCGGCGGGCCACGGAAGGCTTTTCCCTGTGGATAGGAAATTTCGGGGAATTTCCAAATAAGCAATCAAAACGCCTCTCCGATGGTTAGCGATGAGAGATTAATAAGTGTCGTGTTTAGGATTTTTTCTTTAGCCAGTTCCCGCCCTTAGCGCTGCTAAGGGCGGCGGTTCTTTAACGCCGGATAAAAGAAAAGAAAACCGACAGTTATTGATTGCTCATCGCTTAGGCATCGCCTACGTTTTTTACCCCTGACCCTGCGGTCAGGATCCCGGACTTGCGAGCTATAGTTCCCGAAGCACTACGCAAATCCTGGTTGGACTATATATTCGTACATTCCGGCCGCTACGAAAAGGGTAATGTTTCCCAATGGTCCCTAAGGGCGTGCCACTGCTGGGGCTCCGCAACTGCCGAACCGTTACTTGCTCTATGGAATAGGGCGCCTCTGGAAACGCCCAGCCTTGAAAATAATGGATGAGGGGGGCGATCCAGCTTAATCTTTGCCTTGTTCGACCAATATCATGACGCATACTGATTTTTGCCGGATCATTTTCGCCGCCTATTCAAATCCCAACCGTCTTTCCACCGCCAGAAAATTCCTCCAAAAACCACCCATTTTCCGGGATAAAATAGGGACATTCGTATCTTTCGGCCATATAAAACGAAAAACAGGCTCAACAAGTCAAACAAACAAACATGTCGCAGAAGAATCGTCCCATTATCCTGGTCATGATCAGCAGCATTGCCGCCCTGGGCGGGTTGCTGTTCGGATACGATACCGGTGTAATCAACGGCACGCAATTTTATTTCAGCAAATACTTCGAATTATCGGCCGCCCTAAAGGGCTGGGTGGTGGGAAGCGCCTTGCTGGGATGTTTTACGGGCGCGCTGCTCTCCGGCCTGTTGAGTAAGGCGATCGGCCGGAAATATTCGCTGGTGATTGCCGCGCTGCTGTTCACCATTTCCGCCTGGGGTTCCGGGCTGCCGGCCTTCCTGCCGGAGTCGGTCGCCCTGCTGGTCGCCTTCCGGATCATTGGCGGGTTGGGCATTGGCATCGCCTCCATGAATGCGCCGACTTACATCGCCGAGCTGGCCCCGGCCGGCATCCGGGGCAAAATGGTCACCTTTTACCAAATGGCGATCGTGATCGGCTTCTTTGTGGTGTTCCTGGCAACCTACTCTATCGGTCAAGGCCAGAGCGAAGCTTACAACGTTAATATCGGCTGGCGATGGATGTTCTGGTCGGAACTCGTGCCCTGTCTCCTGTTTTTCATCCTGCTCTTCCTCGTGCCCCGCAGCCCGCGCTGGTTGATGCTCAACGGAAAAGAAGACGAGGCCTGGGATATTCTCACCCGGGTACACGGCACGGAAACCGCCGGAAAAGAAATGCGGGAAATCCGCGAGTCTATCCACGAAGAAAGCGGCGGCATACCCCTAAAAGACGTCTTTAGAAAAAGTATCTTTCCGATCATCCTGATCGGCACCGTCTTTTCCGCCTTGCAGCAGTTTACAGGCATCAACGCCGTACTTTACTACGGCGCCGATATCTTTGAAAAAGCCCTGGGCTTCGAACAGGAAGACGTCCTGGCGCAGCAGATCCTCCTGGCCGGCGTGAATGTGGCCTTTACTATTTTAGCGATGTTCACCGTTGACGGATGGGGAAGAAAACCCTTGGTAATCGTTGGCTCGATCGGCATGCTGAGCGGCTTTTTAATGTTGGGCCTCACCCTAATGAATGATCAGGTCGGCATCGTCTCGCTGATCGGCATCCTGCTGTTTATCGGTTCCTTCGCCATGTCCATGGGCCCAATCGTGTGGGTGGTCCTCTCGGAAATGTTCCCCAATGCCATACGCAGTATCGCCATGTCGATCGCCGTGGCGGCGCAGTGGGCCTCCAACTATATCGTTTCCCAATCTTTCCCCATCGTGGTGGAAAGCGAGGCCAATATGGAAGGGTTCTGGAACGGCTCGCTACCTTATTTCCTGTTTATCGCTTTTATCGTCCTGATCATCATCTTTACGGTGTTGTTTATTCCCGAAACGAAGGGACGGTCGCTGGAGCAGATTGAGAAGATTTGGGAGGAGAAATACGGGGAAATTTGATGGTAGTATAACCGTAGACGGGGCTTCCCAGGAGCCATCTCAAAAATATTCTTCGGGCTGCAAAAGGCCTTTTGGGGCCATATTTCGTTGCAAAAAGCATCACGCCTGCCGCCAGAATGCACCACGGCCTGCCGGCGCGTAGCTACCCTGGGCGCCGATGAACTGCTGCCTTGTCCGGCTACAACGTATCATACTCAACGCAAAATGGAACAAAATTGTGCTCCCCCCTAAATAAACATTAGGAGCGCCCGGCCATCCTTAACCCAGATGATGCATGAATTGATCTATTACGCGGCGCAACTGCCCGCCATTCCTGGCCGTCCTCGTCATTCGCTGCTCAACGTATCTGGGGATACGCCTGCGCGGCTCATTCCTGCGAGCGACCAGGCCTGGCAACCCTTTACTCCGCTCACTACGAAAAACTCATGCATCATCCGGGTTAACGCACCTCATGGCTACCAACCGGCTGCACCTAAAGGTGCGCCTAAGGAATTTCAAAACAGGTTTTCTTCTAGGAAGCGCCAGTGCT
>CAYWHT010000180.1:0-7844 GCA_964458135.1 uncultured Saprospiraceae bacterium
CCGGCATGATTTCACCTAGAACGTAAGTTTCGGAGGGGCTGTAGCGTCCAACCGCATCCACCCAATAGGCGCTTTCCCGCTTAATCTCATAAGGGCCGGGATCCATGCCGGCCTCGGAAAAATCTCCGATCGACCAGGCATTGGGTACGAAATGCCAGTTGAATCCGGGCGCGTTGTACGCCCTGCCGCGTGCGATGCGACCATTGATAGGGGTATGGCGTTGAGCCTTGGGAAGGCGAAGTTGTTTTTCTATGCGGCCAATCACCTCCGGATCGGAGGTGGCGGCGATTACCCTTACGGTGTCCGGCCGGTTGCGAAATGCAAACTCGAAATATCGCAATTCTGAATCCTGGCCGGTCGCCCCGAAAGGCCACCCACAAAAAAATAGCAAGGTAAAAACGATCACTACACCTTTCATCACCTTAAACATGTTTTTACTTTTCTATTCAACGCCATCCGTTTCGGCATGTTTGGGGAGCCCCGGCAATAAAAAAGGCCCAGACCAAAAAAGCCTGGGCCAACACAAATTCCCCCTTTGCAAATTTATTCTTCAAGCGGCTGTACGTCAGAGACAACCGCCGATTTGTTGTTATTTCAGTTCAAATATCTGATAAATCGAGGTACAAGTGATAGGACAAATTTCCCAAAATCAATTTTTTTTTCATTCATTGCCTTTCAAATTGATTATAAGCTACTTATACCCACCTTTTCGCAGCGAATTGTTGTAGTTGCGCAACAAAAATCCAAGCGATAACAATTTTTATCCGGTAGACCTTTTCAAAATTAGTAGCAGTGGCGTTGCCGGTATTCGGAGGGGGACATGCCGGTTTCCTGATTAAAGATCCTCGAAAAGTAAGCGGGATCATTAAAACCACTTTGAAAGGCGATATCGGCGATGGTCTGATCGTCGCTTTCCAGAAGCTCTTTGGCGCGCTTGACCCGGATCTTCCGGATGAGTTTTTTGGCGGAAAACCCAATTACGGCAGTTAGTTTACGGTGTAGTTGAGATTTACTCAGGGCCATATTTTGGCAGAGTTCGACTACGGTAAAGTTTTGATTGGACAGATTGGTTTCGATTTGTTGGACGACCTTTTGCAGGAAAGGGTCCATGACAGCTTTGTTATTCATTGGGTTGTTTTTGGATTCGGGATTGTTGTAAGATCGATATGCGATATTCGATAGCACTTCTTGCGCAAGTCGGTCACGCATCTTTCGGCGCAGGTTCAGGAGGTTTTCCAACTGCAGCATTAATTCTTTTTCCTCAAAGGGTTTGGCCAGGTAGGCGTCGGCGCCTTGTCTCCAACCTTCGAGCCGGTCTTCTTCTCCGGTGCGAGCGGTCAACATAACCAGGGGGATGTGGTTGGTCTTTTCATCAGTTTTCAGTTGTTTGCAGAGCTCGTAGCCGTCCATTTCGGGCATCGTCACATCGGTAATAATGAGATCCGGCAGGTCGCGCAGCGCCAGCTCCAGGCCCTCCCGCCCGTTGACGGCGCTTATTACCTCGTAGGTGTTTTGCAGACAAGAGCGAATGAATTGCGCCACGTCCAGGTTGTCCTCTACCAGCAGCAGTTTTTCTTGCTTGATGCCCAGTTGAGGGAGCGCCGCTTCTTCCCGGGAATGTTCGCCGGTTCTTCCGCCGGCAACGCTGTCTCTTTCGATTTGATAGGGCAAGGTTTCCAGCAAGGGCGCCGTACGGGTTATCGGTAAACTTACGGTAAAACAACTACCCACGCCAAGCTGGCTTTGCACCTCGATGGTTCCGCCAAGCAGGGCAACCAACTCTTTGGTCAATGCCAGGCCGATGCCTGTTCCTTCAAATTTCCGGTTACTACGATCGTCAATTTGGTAGAACGGATCGAAAATATCGCTCAAATACGCTTCGGGAATGCCCCTGCCCGTGTCCTCCACCTCGATTTCCAAAGCATCATTTATCCGGCGCAGCCTGAGAAATACGTTTCCCTCCCGGGGCGTGAACTTGATCGCATTAGATAGTAGATTGGATAAAATTTTGGTCAGTTTATCCTTATCCAGGTCCATGTAAAGCTCCTTTTCCTGGCTTTGCAGGTACATCGTCACGCCTTTGCTGTAAGCCAGGGAATTGAAGCTGTCAAAGAGTAAACGGATTTCGGCCATAACGTCGGTCTGTATCCATTGGGGCGTCAGTTTTTTGGCTTCGATTTTACGCAGATCGAGAATTTGATTCACCAAAGTCAGTAAGCGCTTGCCGTTGCGGTAGATGGTGTTCAAAGCTCTGTCGGAAGGGGGGTTCACCATGGCTTGTTTGCTAAGTCCTAAAATAACGGTAAGCGGCGCGCGGAATTCGTGCGCTAAATTGCCGTAAAACCGGTTTTTTAAATCATCCAGTTCCTGTAGCTTGCGGGCCCTTTTGAGGGCATGTTTACGATCGGAGAAATTGCGGTAAATCAGCAGTAAGACAAATAGCGCCAGCACAAAAACCCCTGTCTTAAAATAGCCGGCTTGGTAAAAGGGTTGTTTTACCTTGATTTGCAGTTGTAAATCTTCACGGGCGGTATTCCCATTTTCATCAAAAGCCATGACGTGAAGGGTATAGGCTCCCGCCGGCAAATTACTAAACCGCGCTTCCGGTCGGTTGCCCAGGTAATTCCACTGGGTTTCGTACCCTTCTAGCCGGGTGCGGTAGCGGTGTTTTTCGGGATTGCCGTAGTGAGGAAGGGCAAAGCGCACTTCGAAGGTGGATACGCCCGTAGGCACTTCGATTTGGGTGGTCTCTGCCAACCTTTTAAGCCGGCGCTTTTCTCCGGAATTTTTCGCGCTGTAAAAGGTAAGCCCGGTCAATATGGGTGGGTCGTAATCGGCCGTATCGATCAGGTCTGCCGGAAAAAACCGGATCAGGCCGTTTATTCCACCCAGATAAATCTGACCCTCGCGATCAAGGAAAAGGGCGCGCCGGTTGAATTCCTGAAAAGGCAGGCCATCGGACATGAAGAAGTTGTTAAAAACATTCCGTTCCCGATGCAAAAAAGACAGGCCTGAATAGGTCGATACCCAATAATTACCCTCCGAATCCGGCAGGATGCCACTTATCCGGTTGGAAGCCAAGCCGTCGGAACGGTCGTAAACTTTAGTCACCCGGCCTTTTTCCGGATCAAAAATATTGATGCCCTGGGTCGTGCCGATCCACAGCATGCCCGCTTCATCTTCGAAAATGGAAAGAATGTGATTGCTGCTGAACCCATCGCGCTTAGTCTGGTCTTTGGCAAAATAAGTGGTGGTCCGTGCTTCGGGATCTACGCGCACCAGACCCGAGCGGGCGCCCACCCAAAGCGTCCCCTCCCGGCTTTCATAAATACAAACCGGATCGAAGGCTTGCAGCGGATTTTTCCCGTCCTTATCCAAATAGGGAGTAAAAGATCCACTTTCCGGGTCAAAGGTGATTAAATGGCCTTCTTCTTCCTCTTGCCCATTGCAGGCCAGCCAGAAAAAACCGCGGCGCGAGCGGTGAAGATCTTGTAAAGGGTAAGCACAAGGGAATACCCGGAATTGCTCGCTGCGGCGATCCATGCGCAGAATGCCGTAGCCGTGGGCTTCGGTTGCCCCTACACTCCATACGTAGCGCTCATCCAGCTCAATGCCGCCGCCCCGGCAATGATCCAGTTCCTTACCGGTGGTCGCCTCGATTAAATCGATGGTGTCGAGCCGGCCGGAGTTCCGGTCAATTTTATTCCATTTTTTTTCTTCCCGGACGACGTAGATATCGCCGCTATCATCGCCTGCAATTCCACGGATGCTGGCGCCCCACTGGCCTTCCATCATGGGCTGGGAGAGCATGGATTCAACATTTCGGTAGTTCAACTGCACCCGGCGCATGCCGTTGCCCAGCCCCAGATAGACCGCTTTCAAAAAATCGTGGGCAAAGACCCCTAGAATATAGGTATTGTAGGCCTTGAGATGGGTAAAGTCCAGCACCTCGCCATCAGCTTGCAGACAATACAAGTTTTCCACTTCCGAATACCGGCGCTGTTCGCCGGTTTTAAACAGGAGATTGCCCGATTGGTCGGCCCAAACCTTATGGTAAGGTGCGTCAGCGGGCAGCTTTTCGCACTTCGCGAATTCGCCCGTAGTTTTATCCAGCAAACGCATGCCGGGCCGCCCGTACAGCGCCAACCATACGTTTCCCGACGCATCCTCTTCCAGGATGCTCGCTCCCCGAAACCTGACCGCCTCATTACCATCACCCGCTTCCAAAGGCTTCGCAAAATGCAGCCGGAAGAGCTCGCCCGAACCGCTTAACTCGAAAATACCGCTCTGACTGTCGGCAATCCAGAACCGACCGTTGGAGGCGCGCAACAGGCGCAGCCGCTCTTCTTCCCCTTTCGGCGAATACTGCCGGCGATTAAGCTCAAATACCGGTTCAAAGCGCTCCGCCCCCGGGCGGTACCGCTGCAGGTGAAGGCGCCGGGACGTTTTGGAGAGGAGATACAAATCCCCCTCCCCATCCACATGGTAAGCAGCCGCACGCCCTTGAACGCCTCGCTCGGCAGTGAGCAGCAGCTTGGTTACCGAAAAATCTCCCTTATTAAAAATATCCAGATACCGGAATTGATCGTAGTACACCAGCAACAAACGCCCGCCTCCCAAATCGTGAATACGCTTGATACTCAAGCCG
The DNA here is from genome assembly GCA_964458135.1 of uncultured Saprospiraceae bacterium. Classification (GTDB taxonomy): domain Bacteria; phylum Bacteroidota; class Bacteroidia; order Chitinophagales; family Saprospiraceae; genus CAYWHT01. The sequence continues at coordinate 4,649 of CAYWHT010000180.1, forward strand.
TTCAGATCGTCCTGATACTGATTAAACGAGCGAAAACGATAACCGTCAAAGCGCGTCAGGCCGTAACTGCTCCCGATCCACATCCAGCCGTCCTCATCCTGTATAATATCGTGAATGTGATAACCGATCAAACCGTCATCATCGGAATAATAGGTTGAGGATAGCTGATAGGGAGATTGCCCCCTCCCCAGACCGGGTAAAAGTAAAAGGAAGAAAAAGGCAGATATTTGCCTTATACATATACATTTCCCCAAAAAATCAGATTTTTATGCTTTACAGAGGAAGTCATGTTTCGTTTAACTCCGCAATTAGACTTCAAATCCAAGTATTCAATTCGCCTAAGAAAATCTTAACAAACAAGGTAGGGGGGATAGACTGTACAAGTCAAAAATACTAAAAAACCCGATCATAGTAAAGGCCTGCAAATGCAACAGCCCGGGTATCGGAACAACACCCGGGCTTTCGCAAGGAGACCAGTAGGGATAATTCTTTAGCCCGGATGATGCATGAGTTTTTCGTAGTGAGCGGCGCAAATGGTTGTCAGGCCTGGTCACTCGCAGGAATGAGCCGTGCAGGCGCATCCCTGGATACGTTAAGCAGCGAAGGACGAGGGACGCCCGGGAATGGCGCCGCGTAATAGATCAATTCATGCATAATCCGGGTTAAGCACTTTGATGCGGTCGGAAGTATCCAGGCCATTGACCACTTCCACCATAATGCCGTCGTAAACTACCGGCGAATTGCCCAGGGTCAGGCGGGGGGTGATGTATTCTACTTCGGGAATGTGCTGCTTAATTATTTTTTGAATTAACCCAGCTCAAAGGGCAGCTTTTCGCAAAGCATCTCGTTAAAAGAAATGAAAACTCACATAAACCCAAAGACACAATGCGATCCAAGCTCACCACAGCGATTTTCTGTATCCTCCTGATTGGCTTTATTCAGGGGTGCCAATTGGCGTCCGTAGGCGATCCCATTGTGGTATCCGATATTGAAGAAGAGTTTTATCTCGACCTGAAAGAACGGTTGGGCCCGGATCAGAGAGGCCTGATCCTGGAAGTTCGAACCATTGAGCCCAAGCCCTGTAAAAATTATTTGATCCGCCACCGGGTTGAGCGGTCCGGCTCCTTTCTAAGCGTATCGCTAAACGACATTGTCGAGCCCGAAGACTGCGCGCCGGGGGAGGCCCCCGCCCAATCGGATGTGCGGCTCGGTGTATTAAATCCGGATTATTATCAGCTATCCGTCGATCTGAAACAGGCCGTGGTTAACCAGGGGCAATTGCGGGTTCGTACCGGAAGTTATCACGTGGAGATGGATACCGAAGATGGTATTGTCTGGCTGCATAATGAGTTGATTCGCATTCCGGAGCAAACCCTATGGGGTTACCTGTCGCATTCCGGCAGCGCTGCGGCGGAGCAAGCCGCCACCAGCTTTCTTGAAGAATTACGGGCTATCGTGGCGCCCAAAACGCTCAATACCGGTTACTACGGGCACTTCACCATCAGCGGCGCCACCCGCCAATTGACCATTCATGATCTTCCCGAAGAAGTGGCCAAAAATCTACGGGAAACATTTGTTTTCCAGTATCAAGACCAGATCAATGCAGTGCGAGCGTTAGCACAGCGTTACCGCAAAGAATACGACGAAGTGATTCAATTGCAAATCTTCACCGACCGGGGGGAGGTTATTTAATACCCGAAGCACTGGCTTTATTACCGACCCGCGTGTCCGTTTTACTACGGGGTTCTTTGCGTTTGCTTTCTTTAAGCTCGAAAGAGAAACCTTCGGCCTGAAATTCCAGGTATTTCTGTTTATCGAATTTATAGAGCCGGGCCGGACGGTGGGCCACCCCTTCCTGCGTCTCCTCCATATCGATTAAGAGATCCATGGAGAGAATTTTCTTGCGAAAATTGCGCTTATCGAGCGGGGTTTCCAAAATCGCTTCGTAGAGGTGCTGCAGTTCGGTCAGGGTAAACTTGGGGGGGAGCAATTCGAAACCGACGGGGCGGAGCCGGACCAACCACTTCAACCGTTGAAAGCAGGCGTCCAGGATTTCGTTGTGATCAAAAGCCAGGTTTTTGGCCTCCGAAACGGAATGCCAATGTGCTTGTTGGGCAATAGACGCCGGCTGAATGTTGAAATCACTAATCTTGACCAGGGAAAAGTAGGCTACCGTGATGACCCGCCCAAAAGGGTGCCGGTCTACGGCGCCGAAAGTTTTGACTTGCTCCAGGTATACATTGCGCAAACCGGTGAGTTCTTCCAATACGCGTTTGGCCGCCGTGTCTAAATCCTCGTTGGGATATACAAAATACCCGGGAAGGGCCCACATGTCCTTATATGGTTCTTCACCCCGCTTTATGAGTAGGACTTTTAAATCCCCTTCATCAAAGCCAAAAATCACATTATCAACGGTGAAGGCGGATTTAAAAAAGTCGTTGAATTCTGTCATCGTGAATCTCTTCTCCAAATTTGCGACTAAATTAATATAATGTGAACGGAATTGCAATTCAACAAATTTTCAATTAATGTAATATTTACATTAGCTTCTAATCAAATAAGGTGTTGTAAATCAGCTTTTTACAACAAGCAACCCTCATACAAGGGACGTAGATCACCGGCAAAAAGATTTCCCGCTGATTGATTGATTTTTGAAAATACAGCTACCCGGAACTATAAGCCCTGAACCTCCAGATCAGCCCGTAAGCTAGTGTCCTGCAACGCATTTTGTTCCCAATACGGGCTTTTGACGATGCCGCTCCGCCGGGCTACGGTCGTCCGGAGCTTTCCATCCAGAGAGGGGTAAGTCGCTTTCCAGCCGGCAATCCGGTGCGGAGCTTTCCGCTCGTAGACGAACTCCAGGGTTCTTTTCAATTCGGGATACTCGATGCGGTAAAGATCGAGGGTGTCTCCGGGAAATTCATTACCCAGGTAAGTCTCTTTTTCCGCGATCGCTCTGCGGGGCCTAAACGCTTTGTGCATCAACCGGCAATAGGTGGTGCTCGGCAAAAGTTTTATTTCTCCGGTGGGCAGCCCTGCCGGATGCATTCGAATGCGGTTGAAGATTTCATCCTCCAGCATGGCAACCGGCGTCTGCTTCTTCTGATCCGCTTCGTTTTCGAAATAGGAGTGCAACTGCATCCGGTAGTTGCCTTTTTCTTTATTGACTTGCATGTACGCATGGCCGCACCAATCC
>CAYWHT010000181.1:0-7843 GCA_964458135.1 uncultured Saprospiraceae bacterium
GCTGTTAGGAGCGGCTAAAGACCTAGAATCACTACCCGGCCGGTCTTACCTCATCCTGCAACTTCAGGAAATGGTGTCCTCCGGAGCGCCCATTTCCGGGAGCTGGGAATCCAAGCGGGCGTCTGGGCCCCGTGACCGCACCCTAAGGCCGGAAAACCAACCGGAGGATCGACCGCATAGTGCAGAACCCGATCCCGGTTTACCAGCAGAAAATCTATTGCGCCCGAAGTCCCCGGCCCCATCCGAGAGACCGCAAAGTCCGACTTTGGAGCTGCTCCGGGCTTACTTTCAAGGGGGGATAGGATCACAAGAGCCGGCAGCTGCGCTTTTTCAACGCCTGGAGCAAGCGCTGCAAGCCTTGCTGGAGCGTTCGGGTGAAAAACTTCCGGAGCAGCTGCTTAGCTTAACCACTGACGCGGATCGAACCGCTACGCTTTTGGAGCACCTTGCCCTCGATAACCTGCATAAGTTGCTCCGTGGCTTGTTAGCAACCTATCCCGATCTCCTCACTTTTCTGAATGATCTGGAACGGATCATTCTTTTGGCTTTCGCCGAATGGCCAAACGAAGCCCAGCGCGCCTTACTGGAATCGAGTCTATTGCAACTCCTGGTAGCGGGAACATTTAGCCCCGGAATCTTGCTGCCCGCATTCTTTCAACGCTTATCCGCAAAGACCGGAATTCCGGAAACCGAAATACAAAGCCGCTACCAAAAGGCGGCCACGGCAATAGAAGCAGCCGACGGGTTGAAGAGTGAACGAACGGCCCTGTTAATTGGGGCGACCTCCTCCCGAAGAACACCCGACGGCCAAATCCCGGACCATGCCGGTTTACACGCGGCCTTGCGCCAATTCCTCGACACGGGTTCGGTGCCGCCAGACGCTCCCTTACCGGCCCCCCAGGAAATGGAAGCCTACTTAATACAGTTGGCTGAGCACAGCCCTTCCCTTTGCATCGATTTGCTGCGCTCGTTGTCCGATCCACAGGTAGCGGCCGACCGGATGCTCGATCACTTTAGCCCGGCCAATCTCGAGCTTTTACTTCGACGCCTTCTGCCGGCGGTGGCCGTGGAAATCCTCCATGTCAAAATTTTCCTATCCGAACTGCCCATTCTCGCCCACTTTTTTAAAAGGGGCGTCGTCCATCCACAAAGCCCCCTGGACACGGAAACCGAGCTGCGCCGAATCATCGAGCAACGGGCGAAGGCCCGGGGGGTATCGACCGAAGCATTGGGGCAAGAACTGTTGCGAGAGGCCGGGAAGCGCGGCGCCAAACCCTGGCTCCTCCGCAGCCTGACCCGGATCAGCCGGGAGCTGAAGCCTGCCGAACAGCAACGTATTTTGCAGGAACTGGAGGCCTCCCGTAGCCGACTCCTGCAACGGCCGACGCTCGAACGCCAGCTACAGGCCCTGGCCGACTGGCTTGCTGTTGCCCGTTCTGAAATCGAAGCTTCACGGTGGATAGCGCCCGCTAGATCCGTAGCCGAATGGATTGCCGCGCTACCGCCACGGGAACCCGGCCAGATGAAAGCGGCCTGGGAAAAGCTCTGGCGGCAACCGGCACTCCGCAAGCCGCTATTGGAACAAGCCGGGCGGGAAGGACTAAACCAAATGCTGCACCAAATAGCGGGAGGTTACGGCGATTTTATCGCCGCCTATCTGGATATCTTGGAAACGCTGCCGGAGGCGGCGCATCCTGTGCAAAAGGAACGGCAATGGCGCGCCGCACACCTGGCCCTTTCCCTGGTCTTCGAACGCGAAACTTTCGACACCACCACCTTTACCGAAACCGCTACCGTCAACCTGGCGCGTAGCTACGGCATGCCCCTGAGGGCGCTCGTGCAATCATTGCGCCGGCAAGTGCGGGAAAAAGTCCTCCAACAGGAGTTGCGTTTTTACCGCCTGCACGAACTTTTGCGCGATATCGACTGGACGGCCGCCGAGGGCAGCGCGGAAGTTTGGAAAACTACGGAATCGACGGAAGAAGTAGAGCAATTCACTCCCCAAAAGCCCGGGCGGCCCACTGCCTATCCGGAGCGACTGGCTGCAGACCTACAGGCGCTCCAGTATTTCTTGCTGCACGGCAGTTTTCCACCTTCGCAACCGATTCGCTCCCGCCAAACTTGGGAACAGCTCATCCCGGAATACCAGGAACGCCAGCCGGCCTTGATGGAGAAATTTTGGCGCGAACTGCTGGCGCGAACCGGGGTAGCCCAACGGCTGAGCCGCCATTTTAGCGAAAGATTGTTGCTGCAGATCGAGCACCTTTTACTTCCCGCCCAACTGGAACAGCTATTGCTCATCGGCAACGATTTAAACAGCATCCTGGACCGGCCGGTCCCCGCCGCCGAGCGTCACCGCCAGCTTCTGGTCCAGTTGGGAAGGGAGGGCCTGCAAGGTTTTTCCATTAAAACCTATTTCTCCGAATTGCTACAATTAGCCGCCCGGGTCGCGGGCGTGAGCAAGCTCCGGCTACTCGCCCGCCTGCGAATGGAGCGTCAAGCCGGAGCGGGGCAGCTTTCTGACCGCTTTCTGGAGCTCCTGGACCATTTTTTGCAACTTGCCCGGCGGAAAGCCGCAGAAGAAGAAAAGATTGGTGAGGATCCGCGTGGCATTTCCCAGCGGGAGGCGCCGGCTACTCCGGGAGAAGGGCTTTTCGTGCGCAATGCCGGCCTGGTCATCCTGGCGCCCTTTTTTCCGCGTTATTTCGGTACCTTGCAGATGGTGGAAACCGGTCAATTTAAGGATAGGGCGACCGCCGTCCGGGCTGCCCTGCTGATGGAATACCTGGCCAGTGGCCGGACGACAGTCCCCGAGCACGAATTGGTCTTCAATAAGCTACTCAGCGGGCTGGCCCTAACTACGCCACTTCCCCTATCCATCGAGCTCACGGAAAAAGAGCAGGAAGTTTCCGAATTCTTATTCCGGTCGGTTCTGCAAAACTGGGATAAGATGCAAAATTCCTCGGTGGACAACCTGCGCGGCGCATTCCTGTTGCGTTCGGGCCTGCTGCGCGAACAAGCCGGTACCTGGCAGCTATACGTAGAGACTCAGTCATACGATATCTTACTCGAATACCTGCCCTGGACAATAAGCATGATCAAAATGCCATGGATGAACAAACGCATTGAAGTCAAATGGAAAACGAAGCTTTAAAAGCCAACGCGGAAGTCCTGGAGCGCGAGTATCACTGGTTTCAAAAAGTGCTGGAATGGCGGCTGCAAACCTATTTCCAGCAGGATGCTGAGGCCGGCGGTTTGCAGGATATACTTCCACCCGGGCTGGACTCCGGGGCCTCGCTCTACGCCCGGATTGTCAGCCATTACGCCATGGGAACGGCGGAGCGGCTGGTGCTGTTGCTGGCGCTTGCGCCCCATATCCGGCCGCAGGCGCTGGATTTTTTCTTTACCAAAAACAGCTTGTACGATCGGGGATATTCGGAATTCGGGGGATGGCTCGGGCAATCGCACGGCGGTTTTCTGCCTACCGGCGAAACCGCACTTTTTCTGATTGGTGGTGACCGGCTGGCGGATCGCTTTCACTTGTTGCCGCTCTTTGATACGGATCATTACTTCCACCGGCATAATATTCTGAAACTGGAGGCGGTAAAAAACCACGAACCGCGCCTCAGCGGCGCCCTGCGGCTGAGTGAGGAATACTTACGCTACTTTACCACCGGCGAAACGTACCGCCCCTCCTTCAGCGCCAACTTCCCCGCCAAGCGCATTACCACTCCCCTGGACTGGGAGGATCTGGTTTTAGCCCCCTTCATCCTGCACGAAATCGGGGAAATCCAAACCTGGATCGAACAGCACGAGACCATCCGGCAGCGGTGGGGCCTGGCCAAGCGCGTCCAGGCCGGTTACCGCGTCCTGTTTTACGGTCCGCCCGGCACCGGAAAAACGCTGACGGCGGCGCTGCTCGGCAAGAGCACCGGATTGGAGGTTTACCGCGTGGATCTCTCCCAAATTATCAGCAAATACATCGGCGAAACCGAGAAAAACCTGGCCAACGTCTTCGATCAGGCCGAAAACCGCAACTGGATCCTCTTCTTTGACGAGGCCGACGCCCTTTTCGGCAAGCGCACCAGCACCAAAGACGCCCACGATCGCTACGCCAACCAGGAGGTTGCCTACCTACTGCAACGCATCGAAGATTTCCCCGGTGTCGTCATCCTGGCCACTAATTTGAAAGGCAATATCGACGCCGCCTTCGCCCGCCGCTTTCAATCGATGATCTACTTCGCCATGCCCGATGAAGCCCAACGGCGTCACCTTTGGGAAAAAGCATTTACGGGCAATGTTCAGCTTGCCGATGATATCGACTGGGCGCGGATTGCGGCGGGCTACGAAATTTCGGGGGGCGGCATTGTCAACGTATTGCGGTACGCCTCGCTTACGGCCCTGCGCAAAGGGCGGGAGGAAATTCAATCACAGGACATATTGGGAGGTATTCAGCGGGAAATGCGGAAGGAAGGGAAGACGGGCTAGACATCACCCCCTGATATTCAGTCCAATCAAAAGAAAATACTCCTTTTGCTTTTTTAACGAAACCAGCTAAAGAAGGAAGAGCCGGAGCCTCGTCCAGAGGCATTTGCAGCTTGATCCAAGAGATAAGATCTTTGCCCCTCCTCAATAATCCTACTAATATCTTCATGAAATTGGTGCCCTACGGTATCCATATGTTTTGAAAAATCAGCCAGGCTTTCAGTAAGCTTTCGATCTCCTGGAACGGCAGCACGATAGGAATAAACAGCATCCACTATGTTGGTAATGTTATGTACTACATTGGTGACCATACTAACGGAGGCTAGGCCAATGACCGCTGTCCCTAAGGAACCGGAATCCAATTTGCCTTCCCATTTGCCGCCCTTTTCTTCCACGCTCACTGAGGGAGCACTTGAAGAAACCACATCGGCAAGAAGGGTTGCTGGGGTAAAGACGTTAAAGACCGACCGAAGTGTTTTAGTAATGAGCTCCGCCTTTGCCTGTGCATTATCATTGGCAGCCGTATTGATGATTCTTCCTTCCCATACAGCGAGAAGGTTAAAACCAAAATTTTCATAGAGGCCTTGTACCTCGATAGCTGTTTCTCGCAAGCCTTGTACGGTAGAACGGAATTGCCCGGCCTGGGCGACAGCAATAGTTTTCGCACAGTCCAACTTTACAGATTTGGCCCACTGGTCGAGCAAGTGTTTGGTTTGGGCAACATTTCCGATGATAAGACCTCGGTCGGGAATTTGTGGTTTTTCGACCTTGGTTTGCTCGTTCAAAAACTCTCTGGTAACTGACAATACTGCCCCAATTTTATCCCGATCGACGTTTGGGAAGCCTTTTTTGTCCTTCATGTAGGTGCCCAATTCGGAGGCCAGGTCTTTTAAGAAGCCTTTTTCATCCGGGCGGAACGCCTGAAGGTGTTCTGTGGGGAAACCCCGGTCTTTGCCTAAAAAACGGCTAAATTGCTGTCGCATTTCCCCCGGTGAATGATCTGGCCATTCGGGTTGCAGATTCCCGGTAATCCAACCCAAAATCCAATCCTTTATATCCTGACGCCCAGCGGGAACGGAAAAATCGATAACCCCTTCGGCATCCGGAAAAAAGACCCCCTGTATCGGCGCGTTGGACGCCACCTTCGCTTTTAAAAACCTCCCCGGCTTATTTAAGAATTCATTTTCTTTTTGATCGGTGGTAACTTTCTGTACGGGAAATCGATCCACTTTTGCAGTAGATTGATCGGGAGAGAGACTGGCCCCAGAGAAATCAGGAGGCGTCTGCATATTTGCAGCTTTAGCCCCCATTATGTCTGCCTCTTTTTCTAGAGCAGGGTCGGTATTGACGGGAGAACCCGCCAGTTGTGTGGTTGGCCGGACCCGTCCGGCCTTTTGCTGTACGACGTGCCAGGCTTCGTGTTCCAGATGTTTATCTTGGCCGGGGCCGAGGTGAATATCATTTCCTTTGGCAAATGCCAGAGCCTGGAATTGAGCGGGCTGAGCGGAATTTCTATGCACTTTCACCCCCTCCATGGAGTAACCGGAAAGTTGCTCGATACCTAGACGAAGTTGTGCCGGCAGCCCGAAGGAGCTATTTGAAGCCTTCGAAAATTCAGATACACTTTCCATTGAAGAAGTAGGTTTTACCTGGCTAATAAGACGAGAGGCAGCAGGCTGGGATTGGCGGACCGGAACAGGAGCAGGCTTGCGATGCATGGGTGGAGTTAATTATGCCCTTTAAAATATGGATAGTTCTCGAATAATCAAAACGCACACCCCTCCGGCAGCGGCTCCTGATCCGCCACCTCCGCCGCAAACCCGGCATCCAGGGTATCCCGGGCAAAGCCTTCCTCCACACTACCGGTATAGACCACCTCGCCGTAACCACTGTTGTTCGTATGCGCCCGCACGTACACCTCCGTATTGGCCTGTATGGGCACGGGGCCGCCGGAGCGCGTAAAGGGTTGTTCGTTGACGTGGCTGTGGCGCAGCACCCCCCGGTAGTGGAGCTGCCCGTCGGCGCCCACCACCTCCCACCAATCGGCGTACTGATCGCAGCCGGTATCCGGGCTTTTGACGGTGACGGAGAAGGAGTAGCCGCCCGCCTCCCCGCTGACGGGGACGTTTTGGATGATGGCCTGTTTGGCAGGAACGACGGCCGGGGGAGCCGCTTCGGGACCGGCGGCGTTATCGCAGCTAAACAAGGCGAGCGCGAAGGTGATGAATGTAATCATTCGCAAATAAAAGGAGACAGCAGTTTTCCAGTGATTTACTCGGCGAGATCCAAGTGGGGGATTTGCTGCCGAAAGGGAATGCCTCCTAGCAAAACATTTACCATTATCCGCCCGTTCTTGCCACAATCGCCTCCTTCACCACCGCAAAGTCGTTTTCGGAAATCAACTTGAGACTTCCGGCGTTGATATCCGCAAGCCAGTCGGTAAGTTGGCCGATGTGCTGGTGGATTTCCTGTACGCGGTGATAGCGGTTGGATTGCTCGCGGGAGACCTGATCCTGGCGCCTTTGGATAAAGCGGGCCCATTTGTCTTTTTCTTGCTCCCAGTGGTCGAAATAGAGGTCGAGCACATCGGGATCGTCGAAGCGGATGGATTCCAAAGGAACGGGCAGGATGCGGCCGGCGAAGTGGGATTTGTTCCATTTGCTGTTGCGGGCGATTTCGTAGAGCTCGTGCATGCAATAGGAAGAGCGCAGGTACTTGTCGCTGATGAAGACGCAGATCAGGTCGCCCTGTCCCAGGTCTTCGATAAATTGGGAGATCAGGCCGCCGTAGTTGATGGTTTGGTTATCGCGCAGCACGCGAAACCCATCGGCGGCCAGGGCTTCGTACAGCTGATCCACCACCGTTTCTTTATCTCCGGGCGGCTGGGCTTCTTTTTCCCAGGCGTAGGAGAAGTAGATGCCCGCGCTCGGTCGCTCCTTTTCGGGTTCCGGTGGTGGCGAACCGGCCGGGGCGGGACCGGCCGGCAGGTCGAGCTCTTCTTCGGCCTGGTCCAGCAGTTCTAGGATGGCGGCGACGACGCGGTTTCTCTCCAGGTTGGCGTCGGCATTGCTCAGGGTACCCAACCGCCTTTCGCGTTCCAGCGCGTGGTAGCGGGCCTGCAGGAGGGTGATTTCGGTCTGCAGATCAGTGCCGGCAAGGCGTTGTTCCAGCTGATCGAGGGCCGGCTTGATGCGCCCGCGGGTGATGAGTTGGCGGATTTCTTGCATGGTTGGTTGGAGCTTATATTTGGCGCTGGCTAATCATACGGATTTTTGTTGGTATCGCCTACTTATTTAGCTATCTTTCTAGTACACTGTGTAATAAGTAATTTTGCGCTTTGGCAGTGTCTTTTGGCGAA
>CAYWHT010000182.1:0-7816 GCA_964458135.1 uncultured Saprospiraceae bacterium
CCCTGAAGGCTTGCCCGACCATGCCTGGGCGGGGGCGCGAAAATGATGTCGCCCCGTCGGGCAAGCCTTCAGGGCTGCTCGTAAAAACCCGGCAACTCAATCCTGGGGCGATGCCCCAGGCTATAATATTTCAGCCCTTCAGGCTGCAATCATCCCGCGGCCGATTTATGTGTAACTCGTAGCTACCGGCCCGCCTTCCGGAGGGCAGGCAGGCGCCACTCACCATTCATTACTCCCCAACTCCCGCCGCACCGTCCCACAAGTCAGCATTTGATCGCCAAAGTACGGGTTACGAATCTCCTCTTCCTGCGCCAACCAGTCGGCTCCCGTGTTGTCGAACGCCATTGGGCAATACTGTACGTAAATGCCCTGATTGGCCGGCCCGAAGGCCTCCAAGGCCCGGATCATCAGCTGGGAAAGAGAATCGAACTGCTCGCGTTGGGCAGCTACCCCGTCGGCCGCCGCCAGGTTTTGAGCGTGGCTACGCAGTTTTTCCGAATGCTCCTTCCAGTACTGGAAGGCGGCCTCTTCGAGCAACAGCCCGTCGATCCGTTGTAAACTTTGGAGAAAAACTTCGGCCGCTTGCCTTGCCGCTACCGAATCGGTAGCCACCAGCGCGTCTTTGATGGCTAGGTATTGCTGCAGGCTCTCATCGAGCTGCCGGCGAAAGGCTTGGGGCGTATTTTCCCGAAAGTCTGCTTCTACCAGTTGCTGCGACTGCCCCGGCACTTCAACGTGCTGGTTGATCATGCTGCGTTGATTGTTGAGCTGGGCGGCCGCATCGATGGTGAAGGCGCCGTGGGTGACGACCTGGTCGCCGGCCTCCAGTCCCGCCTCCACCAAATAGCCATCCATCACGGCTTCACCCAGCCGCACCTCCCGGTATTCAAAGCTGGGTACGGAGCGCCCCGGTACTTTGAGATAGACGACCGATCGCTTGCCGGTCCAGAGCACGGCCGTGCGCGGCACCACCAGGCGCTCGTCTCCGGTTGCTTCCGCGGCGACGCGACCCCGCACGAGCACCCCCGGTTTGAGTAGGCCTCGCACATTGCGCACTTCACCCCGCAAGGCCGCCACCCGCTTTTCCTCATCCAGCACGGGATCGATGTAGGTAATGCGGGTAGCAAACGTTTCCCCGGGTACGGTAGGCGAGGAAAAGACGACGCGATCCCCCACTTCAACCTTGGGAAGGTCTTCTTCGTAAGCATCAAATAGCACCCAAAGTTTGTTCAAGTCAGTGATGTCGAAAAGGATTTCTCCTTCCTGCACGTAATCTCCCGATGCTACCCGCCGTTCCTTGACTACGCCCGAGGCTTCGGCAAATACCGTGATCGTTTCTTTGATCTCCCCGTTCGTTTCGATATCCTGAATCGTAGATTCGGGAATCTTCCAATACCGCAGTTTACGGCGGGCGGCCTCCAGCAACTCTTTTCCCAAGCTCCGGGCTTCCAGCAATTCCTGCTGGGCCGTTATGAGTGGGGGGCTGTAGATCGTCGCCAGAGGTTGCCCTTGACGCACCTGCTCCCCGGTAAAGCTGACGTGCAGCTTTTCGATGCGACCGGGAATGTGGGCCACCTGGCTGAAGGTACGGCGCTCGTCGGCCTGGATCTTGCCGTTGAGGCGTAATACTTCGCCTCTACCGGCCGCAGCGACACCCACCGTCGTCGTTTGAATATCCGCCAACTTAACCGCCTCTTGCGACATTTCCAGCCGGAGCGGATTGTCGGAACGGGTTTCCTCCAGCGGGATCAATTGCATCTCACAGATAGGGCACCTTCCCGGCTCCGGTTGACGCACCTGCGGGTGCATGGAGCAGGTGTAGGTCGTTTCAGATCCGGCCTCCGATCGGGAGGCTTCGTGCTGGTGATTTTCCGCGGCATCGGAATCGTTGCGGAATAGCAGGTACCCGGCCCCCAATCCGAGTCCGAGGGCAAGTATTAAGGGGAAGGCTTGCTTTATTTTTTGCATAGCGTTATTGGTTTATCAGCAGTTGTTCCATAGCAGCCCGGGCGCGGTAGCCCTTGACCAAGGCTTCCAATTGCTGTAATTCGTAATTCGTTAATTCCAATCGCAATTCCAGGAGTTCGTCCAGGCCGATATTTTCGGAGCTGTACTGCGTGCGCAACAGCCGGATGGCCGTGCGGGTGGTTGCGATCTGTTGCTGGTACAGCGCCACTTCCAAGTCGGCTTCGCGGATCACCGCCGCCTGTTCGGCGAGGGTAGCCCGGAAGCGGTTCGTCAGATCGCGATATTCCTGTTCCAGGGCCCGGATCTTGAGCTGTTCTTCACGATCCTTGGCGGCATATTGCTGCTGCGCCAACGGGAGGGTGACGGCCACCCTGGGGGCAAGTACATTTTGCCCATTATCGGGCGGGTCGGCATCCTGCCGGTTGCCGACGATGATGTAATCGAGCCCTACATTGATATCGGGCTTCCGGTCCATTTGGTTCAGTGCGATTGCGCGCTGGGATACTTCCTGAGCTTCGCGCAAACGCCGCAATTCCGGATGCCGGTTCAGGCTATCGGCCCGCTCATAAGTGCTGGGGACTTCCGCCGGCGGCAGACTATCGGGCACGGCAACGGCGACATCGACGGGCCGGTCCAACAACCGATTGATACCCGCCAGCGGTTGGGCCTCCCGGTTTTCCAATATGCGCAGGCGTTGTTCCAGGTCCTGGCGGCGCAGCCGGATGCGCAGCACATCGGCCGTATTGCCCTGGCCGGCGGCCACCTTACGGGTAGCGAGTTGTTCCAAGGCCCGGTAGGGCGCCAGGTTTTGCCGGAGCAGGCGCTGCCGGGTGCGCAATTCGTACAAGTCGTAGTAGCGCAATTTGAGCTGGTAATCCAGTTCCCGCTCCCGGGCCTGTGCGCCGACGTATTCGGTGCGCGCCCGCTGGCGGGCGAGCTCGCGTTGCGCCTCCAATTCGCCTTTCCAGGGCAGGCGCTGAGTGATTCCCAGGCGCACCCACTGTGGGCCTACCCGCGTTTCGGTCGGCAGGATAAAGCCCCCCAGCTGGGCCTGGGGGTCGGGCCACCGTCCCACCTGCTGCTCGGTTTCGGCTACCGCCGCCGCCCGGGAATAGGTGGACTGTAAAGCCGGATTGCGCTCCTCGAGCTGACGGAGGAGCGTGTCCAGGGATTGGGCTTGCAGAATGCCAGCTCCGGTAATGACTATCCATAGGAGGAGACCGGTGGATTTTATTTTTTGGGTTTGGTTTGGCATGTATGATTGATTTGATTGTTGGTACTGATTTAGCTGGTGTACAATGGCGGAGTTGGAGCTCCGCATTACGGGACGGAACGTTCTTTCCACCAGGCGAACAGCACGGGTACGGTAAACATGGTGATCACCTGGATCAGCATGCCGCCGAAGGTGGGTATGGCCATAGGCACCATAATATCCGAGCCGCGGCCGGTGGAGGACAATACGGGCAACAGGGCCAGGATCGTGGTGGCGGTAGTCATCATTGCGGGCCGGACGCGGCGCATGCCCCCCTCTACGACCGCTTCGCGCACGGCGGCAACGGTTGTAGGCCGATTGCTCCGGAAGCTGTCCCGCAGAAAGGTGGCCACCAGCACCCCATCGTCGGTAGCAATACCAAACAGCGCTAAAAAGCCGACCCAAACGGCCACACTCAGATTGACGGGTTGAATCTGAAACATTTCCTGCAGGTTTTGCCCGAAGAGCTCCACGTTCAGAAACCAGGGCTGCCCGTACAATCCGATCAGGAGGAATCCGCCCGCAAAGGCTACAAACACCCCGGTAAAGACCATACCCGAGATGATGACCGATCGAAACTGGAAATAGAGGATCAAAAAAATGAGGGCCAGCGCAATCGGCAGCACCAGCGCCAGGCGCTTATTGGCGCGAACCAGTTGCTCGTAATTGCCGGCAAATTCGTAGCTCAGCCCGCCCGGAACTTCCAGTTCCCCCCCGGCAATCCGATCCTCAATAACCTTCCGGGCATTGCGCACCACCTCCATTTCCGGGTAGCCATCCTGTTTGTCGAACAGGACGTACCCGACCAGGAAACCGTCCTCGCTTTTGATGCTTTGGGGGCCCTGCTCGTAGCGGATCTTCACCAACTTGTGCAAGGGGATTTGCCGGCCATCGGCGGTAGCGATAAGGATATTGCCCATCTCCTCCGGATCGCTCCGCCACTCGCGGGGATAGCGCACCCGCACCGTGTAACGCTCCCGCCCTTCCACGGTTTGGGTGAGCCCTACCCCCCCGATGGCGGCCTGAATATGGCGTTGCACTTCCTGCACGGAAAGCCCGTAACGGGCGATCGCCTGCCGCTGAATATCGAGCTGGAGGTAGGGCTTGCCCACGATGCGCTCGGCAAAAACGGCCGCATCTTTCACCCCTTCGGCATCTTTGAGATGCTCTTCCAGGGCGAAGCCGAAAGTTTCGATTTCTCTTAAGTTATCGCCCTTGACCTTGATGCCCATCGGCGCACGCATGCCGGTTTGCAACATGACGAGCCGCGTTTCGATGGGCTGCAATTTGGGCGCCGAGGTAATACCCGGAAAGCGGGTGACCCGCACGATTTCGTCCCAGATATCATCGGGCGATTGAATGTGGTCGCGCCACTGCCGGTAATATTGCCCGCCCGGATCTTCCACTAACCGGCCCCGCTCGTCCCGGACGTATTGGCCTTCGCTTCCAACTTTAAACCGCAGCCGGCGGCCCCGCTCGTCGGTTTTGTATTCCGGCTTGTAAAGGATGACGTTTTCGTACATGGACGTGGGCGCGGGATCCAGCGGGCTCTCCACCCTCCCGAGTTTTCCTACTACGGTTTCCACTTCGGGAATGGCGTTGACGGCCATATCGAGCAAGCGCAGGTTTTTGATATTTTCTTCCATGCCGGCGTGGGGCGTGGTTGTCGGCATCAGCAGAAAAGAACCTTCGTCGAGGGAGGGCATGAATTCTTCACCGGTTTGCCGGTAAATGGCTACCCCCGCCATGATCAACCCGAGCGGCAGCAACAGGAAAAGCCCCTTGTACCGCAGACACCACCTCAAGGCCGTTTCGTAATAGCGAATAACCAGGTAGAAAAACCCGACGGTTCCACCCACGATACCGGCAACAAACAGGTAGTTTAATAACAGGGACCGGCTTACGCCCAACGGCATCCAAACACGGGTAAGCAGGAAGGCCACCAGCGCGGCAAAAAGGATGTTTTTGCCGATTTCAAAAATCCGCTTGCTACGGTCCGACAGGCGCGCGTGCAGCCAGGCGGAAAGCATGCCCACCGCACCCACTAACACGATAACCGAGGCCAGCCAAGCATTCAGGTATACCCCGATGGCGACACCCAATGCCAGCAATAGGCCGTTGCCCAGGTAGCGCAACACCTGCCGGCCCGGGCGAATAGAAAAAAGGGCGTGCGCCAGGGGTGGCAGCACCGTTACCGCCAAAATGACGGTAGCCAACAGCGCAAACGTCTTGGTGAAGGCCAACGGACGGAACAGTTTCCCTTCCGCCGCCTCCATCGTGAAAACGGGAAGAAAACTGATCACCGTAGTGGCCACCGCCGTCACCACTGCCGACGCCACCTCGGTAGTCGATTCGTAAATCGACCGGAACAGCGATTCTCCGGGCTGCGTTTCCAGCCGCCGGGTGATGCTTTCGGTGAGCACAATCCCCATATCCACCATGGTGCCGATGGCGATGGCAATACCCGACAGCGCCACAATATTAGCTTCCACGCCGAAGTAACGCATGGCGATAAAGCACATCAGGACCGCTACGGGAAGCGTACCGGACACCAGCAAAGAAGACCGCAAATTGAGCAGCATCAGAATGACGACGATGATGGTCACCAAAATCTCCAGGGAAAGCGCTTCCCGCAAGGTGCCGATCGTTTCGTTGATCAGTTCGGTGCGATCGTAAAAGGGCACGATGGTCACTTTGGAGAGGGTTCCGTCGGCCAGCGTCTTGGAAGGCAGGCCGCCCTCCAATTCGGCGATGCGCGCCTTGACGTTTTCGATCACCTCCATGGGGTTGGAACCGTAGCGGGCGACGACTACTCCGCCCACCGCCGGCGCGCCGGCTTTATCCAGCACGCCCCTTCGGCTTGCCGGCCCCATCTGTACCCGGGCGACGTCTTTTACGCGGATCGGCACGTTATCGTTGACCGTAACGACGCTTTCTTCCAGATCTTCGATGTTTTTGACGTATCCTAAACCCCGGACGAAATACTCTACCTTATTGATCTCCACGGTTTGCGCCCCCACGTCCAGATTGGATTGGCGCACCGCCATCATCAGCTGGTCAAGGGTAATGCCGTTGATGCGCATAGCGTCGGGATCGGCCTCGATTTGGTACTCCTTCACGTAGCCTCCCACCGAGGCCACTTCGGCGACGCCTTTGGCGGAAGCCAATCCGTAGCGCACGTAAAAGTCCTGGATGGAGCGCAACTCCTGCGGATCCCACCCACCCGCCGGATTACCGGCAGTATCCCGGCCTTCCAAGGTATACCAGAAAATCTGTCCGAGCGCAGTAGCGTCGGGGCCCAGAGCCGGTTGTACCTGGGGGGGAAGTGTATTCGACGGCAGCGCATTGAGCTTTTCGAGGATGCGGGACCGGCTCCAGTAAAAATCGATCCCTTCCTCAAAAATGACGTAGATACTGGAAAAGCCAAACATGGAATTGCTGCGGATGCTTTTGACGCCCGGAATGCCCAGCAGGGCCGTCGTCAGAGGGTAGGTGACCTGATCCTCCACATTTTGCGGGGAGCGCCCCGCCCATTCGGTAAACACGATCTGTTGGTTTTCACCGATGTTGGGGATGGCGTCTACCGCGACGGGATCGCGGGGCAGAAGCCTTTGTTCCAAGTCAAAGGGGGCGGTGATAAACCCCCAGAGGATGCACATTAGGAGTAGCAACCAGGCGACCACTTTGTTTTCCAGGAAAAACCGGATAATGCGGTTAATCATCTTCGCTTATCGATATGGATTGAATAAATAGGATTTATCAATACCGGACGGTTGAAGTATGCCGGCGGGAATTCGTGACGGGAGACGGTTCGCCGAGATGAGGGGCCCCAGAGCTTGTTTGGACTTGACCCTCAGGGCTGCTCTTGCCGAATTTTGAAAATACTCCGATTTACCCGCCATGCTGGCGAGGCGGATTTTTTATGCTGGCCGCCAGGGGCTAAAGCCTTCCTTCATCGAAGCATTTCAATATCCGTGGCGCGTTAAAGACGTGGCTAACGGCAATCATCCCGTCAAAAAAGATAAGCGAGTGGCTAACAGCGGAAGGTCTGCAGCAGCGGGGCGGGACGGCTACAGAAGAGGAGCGGTGGTTTGTAGTTGAGGTAATGAACGGTGCGGCGGTCGAGCGCCGGGGAGGCGCAATCGAGCCAAACGGCGTTGAGGGCCGCTACTAAATGCAGGACGACCTGCATATCCTGCCCGGTAAAAGATTGCTCGTGCTCCAACTTAAGGAGTTGGCTTTCGTCACTGCAACAATCCTGAGACTCCTGCTCGTGGGCGCCCTTTTCCGCATGCATCGGACAACCTTCCGGCATGTTTTTAGACGCAGGGGAATGACAAGCTTCGGCGGGCAGGTAGGCGGACACATCTTTCAATGCACCCTGGCAGTAATGGGCATTGCGCACCATCCCAATCGAGCTGAACAGGATGAGGAGGGCGAGAAGGATATGTCCGATTTTTTGGATCAAGGTTATTTAAACTTTTCGGTATTCAAAACTAGTGGTTTTGAATGGTTTTTGCAATAGAACGCTTCAAGAGGTCTTGGGCGCAAACCAAATTGTCGCTTTGGAACTTTTGCAATAGTTTACATAGTCCA
>CAYWHT010000183.1:0-7763 GCA_964458135.1 uncultured Saprospiraceae bacterium
CGCAAAGACCCTCCCTCTCCGGCCTTCCTGGCCAACGATTCGGGAGGGTTTCCTAAATAAAATTTTCTAAAATGACCCACCCAACAAAGAGGGCCGGAAGCAGTAGTGTGCTTCTCCGGCCCTTTTTTCGCAGCGATTTTATTCTTCTTGCCCTTCTGACTCCACCATGCCCCCGCTGATTTTTTCACCGTTCCGGTAGAGGTACTCCATGGTAAGATTGCCTTCTTTATCGTAGTAGCGGTAGGGGCCGTCAAGCACGCCCTCCACGTAGGTCATTTCCTTGAGCAGGTGCCCCCGGGTGGGATGGTATTCCCGGTAGATGCCGTCTAGCTCTCCGTTTTTGTAGGTGGCTTCGTGGGTGGGGCGTCCGAATTGGTATTTTCCCCACTCCCCGTCGAGGCGGTTATTGGTATATTCGGCTTTCAGCGAAAGGTATCCCCGGTTATTGAATTCCATGTAGATTCCGTTGTACTTGCCATCGACCATACTGGCAATGGATTTGGGGTAATGCCTTTCGTCGTCGTGGTAGGTCACCCAGGCGCCAACTTTCTTGCCATTCTTGATCAGCCCTTTTTCGATGATGACGTCATTGACCGTTTTTCGAATGGCTTGCTGGGCGTCCGTACCGGGGATGGGGCTCAACACGTAAGCGTTCGGATCAATCGGCTTTTCGGCCGCCGGTGACTTTTCGGAGGTTCCTTGTTCACAGGATGTCGTCCATAGCACTCCTAACATCAACCAGAGAAATGCTCGTTTCATAGTACCTTTTTTTGTGTTATTATTGGTGTTCGTAAGTCCGGAAACGTTCGGTTTTAATCCGAATTTTCCCCGGCAAAGATAGTCCATTTATTGCCCAGACCCAATCCCCCCTTGCCCGGATGGTAAAACGACAAGCGCCAAACTCATGAAAAAATTTATGCCGCTTTTGTTACTGGCAGCCATTGCCAGCCTGGTAATGGCTCTTTGGAGGTGGGCATCTGCTCCGGAGCAGGAGAGCACCGACTTTGAAGTTGAGCTCATCCGCCTGGATACTTCCCGCCTGAACCGGATACAAATGGCTCCGCCCGGCGACAGGCCGCCTTTCACCCTCGTCCGGCAAGAAGGTCGGGGGTGGATTGCCACCAACGGGCGGGTAAGTGTTCCGGCCATCGGCCGGAGGGTCAATCAATTACTGACGCAACTTGCCCACATTCGCAGCAGCCGGCTGGTGGCTCGTCAGCCCGCGATGGGAAGCCAATACGAGTTAACCGGCAAAAACGGGGCCGTACTGGAGGCATTCTCCGGCTCCGAACGCCTGGAGCGCTTCACCATTGGGCGCCCCCCGGCCGACACGGCCTCGCCCCCTTCCCTCGCCTATCTCCGCCTGCGCGATGAATCGGAAATCTACGCCGTCGATAC
Source organism: uncultured Saprospiraceae bacterium (assembly GCA_964458135.1). GTDB lineage: Bacteria > Bacteroidota > Bacteroidia > Chitinophagales > Saprospiraceae > CAYWHT01. The sequence continues at coordinate 1,399 of CAYWHT010000183.1, forward strand.
CGCCCTGATGCGGGTCTGCGCCCGCCCTTTCCGCAGCTACCGCAACCGGCAATTGTTGGCGCTGCCCCCGCCGGAGCGCATAACCACCATCTTACGCAGGTACCCGGAAAACAACACCGCCTTCTCAATCGAACGAGACTCCGGCGGGCAATGGCGCAGCCGGACGGGCGCCCCCGCCGACCGGCAGGCCATCGATACCTTCCTGGCTTCCGTAGCCAAACTGAAGGGAAGGTTTTTCGCAGATGAATTCGACACCTTCTCCACCCCGGCAAAGGGCCCGGAAATTATCGGTTTCTACGGCCCGACACTACCTGACACCCTAAGGATTTTTACTTACCACGACAGCACCCGCCGGCGTCCACATCTGATCGGAACCAATCGGCGGTCGCAACCGTTCTTTTCCAGTGACAGCACGGGCATCTACCAACGTATATTTTCCCGCCTGGACTCCCTCTGGCCCAATGAATAAAAATAGAGCCCGGGGAATAAAAAGCCCGGAAATCAAGAATGAGAACACAGCTTCCGCAGCTGTATATCCCAAAAGCGAGCATTGGACCGAAAAATTAACCCGGATGATGCATGATTTTTTCGTAGGGAACGGCGCAAATGGTTGCCAGGCCTGGTCGCTCGCAGGAATGAGCCGCGCAGGCCCATCCCTGGATACGTTGAGCAGCGAAAACAACGAGGACGGCCAGGAATGGCGCGGCGTAATAGATCAATTCATGCATCATCCGGGTTAACCCTTTGCAACTATTTTTGTGTTGAAAACTTTTTCTTCAAAAAAGAGCTTTGCCATAAGTGGAAAAAGTTGGCCGAACAGTCAGTTTTATTTCATTTCGGCTAATTGTGGTCTGCCAAGTCAAAATTCACAAATTTTTGGTTGGCAGACTATATTCCTAATTGCGTATACCGTTTCGGAAGCCACGTAAGAACGCCACATGAACGAGATCATCGCTACCTTTGAACCCACATCTACTACTCAGGCTACCCTCTGGTTGGGAGGCGCCGTTGCGCTGCTGGCCCTGGGCGCGCTCTTGGCTATCCTGGCCGGAAAGTTGGAGGTGGCCGACCGCAACCGGCGGTTGTTACTGGCCATGTTGTTGTTTTTTACCGTCCTAATTGCGGGAGGAACCGCATTTTTTAGTTGGTTGACCAGCTACCGGATCGATACCGTAACCCTCTACTCCCAGGGCCTGACAACGCCCTACGGAACAGTAGCCTATGAAGATATCCGGGATGCCTACATCCGGAAAGAAGAACAGCGCTCCTTCGTCAATCCGGATATCGTGCGTTCCAGTACTCGCTTGTTGATTATTGAGGAAAGAGACGGTAAGACGCACGTACTTTCGGAGGAAAATTACGCCCTGGAGCCCATCTTTTCGACATTGCGGCAACAGATGGAACAATTTTGAATCAAGCGCTAATTCAACCGAAAAGTGCGGGTAAATATCTCCGAAAAAGAATGCAATTCCAGCCGGTACCGGCCGGCGGAGAAATCACTTAAATCCAATTCAAAAATATCATCAACTGGGCGGTCGGATACAAGTTGGGTAAGCATAATCCGGTTATCCCGGTTGCGGAGTACAATCTTTTGAGGATGGAAGGTCAAGCTGGCAAAGTCGATAAAGAAAAATTCCGATTCCCGGTCGGCGTAGAGCACCCATTCGGACGGGGCTTCGGAGACCTTAAACTTATTATCTGCCGCCTTTGACAAAGCCGGCTCGTCCGCTGCAATGGATGCAGCGGACTGGGCCGTTAGGGCCGCAAATGGGAATAATATCAGAGTCGCTAAACAGATAAGTAAGCGTAAAGACGCCATAGGGATTCATTTTGGACAAGTCATCGTATTGCGGCCGATCCAAAATTAGCAAGAAAGCGCTAAGCAACCCACCATATTTTCCACTTTCTTGTTAACGTAATGGTTTTCACTGAAACCGGCAATATAACACTAACGAACGGTCGGGTTTTGTATTTTAAAGCGAATCGTACTTTAGTAGCAGATCGCGGATGTTTCCGTATACTACCGGATTTTTGGCCCAGAATTCCTCGATAGTCAGCCAGGTAGCGATTTCGATCTCTTCTTCGGTTTGCGGAACGAGCTCCTGCTCGGGGGTATGCATCCGGTACCAGAACGTTTTTTTCAGGGCTCTTCTCCCCTGCCGGTGCTTATCGCGGTAGCAGTGGTAAGTGATTTCGAGATAGGGGCCCAACTCGAGCCGTTGTAATCCGGTTTCTTCCCGTACTTCCCGCAGGGCGGCTTGCTCGACGGTTTCTCCGGGATCTATTTTTCCTTTGGGCAGATCCCAGGACCCGCGGCGATAAATAAACAACAGCCGGCCTTCCGAATTGTTGACGATGCCGCCCGCAGCCCGGATTTCGATGAACAAACTGGAAAAATCGCGAAATAAGGCGGGCAAGTCATCACTGAAGATAGTGACGCTGTCGAAGCGCTGCGTCTTTTCCAGCATATCGATATAATTCATAAGAAATTTGGCCTTACCCGGATATCTGGCCACTATGTGACGGTCATTAGAGGATGATTTTCCGGTTACCTCCTGGCTATCGACCAGCAGTAGCGGCGTATCGTTGATATAGATTTTGTACATTTGCTCCGATTTATTCATCGCCAAGCTCATCCATGACCCAAACTGCTGCTGAAGTTGCCCAAATACTCCTGCAAATAAATGCAATAAAACTCAACCCGCAAAAACCCTTCACCAGGGCGTCCGGGCTGCGTGCGCCGATCTATTGTGACAACCGGATCATCCTGTCGCATCCGGTCGAACGGCGGCAGATCATCCGGCATTTTGCGCGGCAGGCGGAAGCTTTTCGGCCCTTCGACACCATTGGCGGAGTCGCCACTGCGGGTATTCCCCACGGTGTATTACTCGCCGAACACCTGGATCTGCCCTTTCTCTACCTGCGTTCCAAAGCCAAAGCCCATGGCCGGCAAAATCAAATCGAGGGGCGCCTCAACGACGGGGCTCGCGTCCTGCTTATCGAAGACCTCATCTCCACCGGTGGCAGCAGCCTGAAAGCAGTGGAAGCCTTGCGTGCGGCCGGGGCCGCGGTAGTGGCCGTATTGGCCATCTTCACCTACGGTTTCACCCGGGCGGCCGAAGCCTTTAGGCAAGCCCGTTGCCCCCTGCAAACGCTCAGCAATTACGACACCCTCCTGCAGGAAGCCGCCCGCTCCGCTTACGTGACCGAGGCGGATATCCGGACCCTGCAGGCGTGGCGGCAAGACCCGGAAAACTGGAGCCCAGTCAAAACTTGACTTCTGGGAAGAATTCTTATCTTAGCCGGTCATATTTGGGAAAACGAAATGAATCCTTAACTCCGAATCATGTCGATTATTACGCCTCAATCGGAAACATTCCTTAGAAAATATCTCAATAACGCCTCCCCTACCGGTTTTGAATCCCCCGGCCAAAAATTGTGGCTGGAATACCTCAAACCTTTTATCGATAAATGGGAACTGGACCACTACGGTACGGTTTACGGCATTATCAACCCGGGCAAAGAATACAAGCTCGTCATCGAAGGCCATGCCGACGAAATTTCCTGGTTCGTCCATTACATTTCCGATGACGGGTTCATCAACGTCATTCGCAACGGCGGTTCCGACCACCTGATCGCCCCCTCCAAAAGAGTCAACATCCACACCAAAAAAGGCGTCATTCGGGGCGTTTTCGGATGGCCGGCCATCCATACCCGCCACGGCGAAGACGCCAAGCTCACGCCCAAAATGGATAATATCTTTATCGATGTGGGCGCCAAAGACAAACAGGAAGTCCTCGACATGGGCGTCCACGTGGGCTGCGTGATCACTTACGCAGATGAAATGGAAGTCCTCAACGACCGCTACTACGTCGGGCGGGCCCTCGATAACCGCATCGGCGGGTTCTGCATCGCCGAAGTCGCCCGCCTGATCGCCGAAAATAAAACCCAACTCCCCTATTCCCTCTACGTCGTCAACTCCGTACAGGAAGAAGTGGGCCTGCGCGGGGCCGAAATGATCGCCCGCCGCATCAACCCCGACGTAGCCATCATCACCGATGTGACGCACGACACCCACACCCCGCTCGTCAGCACCAAAAAACACGGTGACGTAAAAGGCGGGCAAGGCCCGACGGTCACCTACGCCCCAGCCGTACACAACCGGCTGCTGGATATCATCATCCAAACCGCCGAGGAAAAATACATTCCCATACAAAGGGAAGCCGCCTCCCGCCGCACCGGCACCGACACCGACGCCTTCGCCTATTCCCATACCGGCGTGCCCTCCGCGCTGATCTCGCTACCGCTGCGCTACATGCACACCACCGTGGAAATGGCCCACAAGGAAGATGTGGAAAACGTCATCCGGCTGATTTACGAAACGCTGCTGAAAATCGAAAGCGGCCATAATTTCAAATATTTTTAGGCCGAATAGCATTAGAGAAGGTTAAAATTTGCATCTCGCCATACCAAAACCAGACACCTTAAGCGTTATTGTAATGTATTGCTCTTAGGAGTCTGTCAACTCAGGATTTACAAATTTTGGGCTGGCAGACTATAAGCGATCATCCCAAAAACGTGGTGTTAAGTATGTGCAACAAACTTTTCCTCCCCATTCTGGTGCTGGCGCTTGGACCGCTATGGCCCATCAATGCCGATGGCCAGAGTGCTTTTTCCGGTATTTTCACCAAAAATTCCTCCTCCCAGGTCAGGCTTTTTGCGGCTAGCTGGGAGGAGCTATTACAGCAACACCGCGAGTTTGCCGACGAGGGCTTCGGCATGATCGATTTGGAAGTTTTCGTCGAAGCGGGCGATGCTCGCTATTTCGGCATCTGGCGCGAAGGAGCAGCCGAACACGCCCTGGAAATAGAACGCATCGAAGGCTGGGAAGCCCTGCTCGCCCGCAAGAAAGAAAAAGAAGCCGAGGAGCATACCCTCGAAGATCTGGAAGTCTATACCGACCAAGAAGGCAAGACCGTTTTCGTCGGCATCTGGTCCGACCGTAAGCGCCCGCACAAGATGTGGAAACTCACCAGCCCCGCCGCCCTGGAAAAACAGGCCGAATTACTCGCCGAAAGCTACTTTTACCCGGCGGATGCCGAAGTATTGGTGATGCCGGGCATGGGCCCTCAGTTCTTTTTACTCTACCACCGCAACGCCCCCGACCAACGCACCTATCTGACGGTGCGAACCAACGAAAAAGCTTTTTTTAAAGACCGTTTCCAACGCTTAAAGAGCGGCTACCGCTGTCTGGACTACGAAAGTACGGCTAGTGGCGGCATCAACTTCCATTTGGGTATTTATCAGAAAGGCGAAGTAGCCTCGGCTTGCCAGGACCGGCTCAATTGGGAAAGCTTCATCGCCTACCAGGAATACCTGGGCGAAGACTACCAACTCGCCGACCTGGAGCTATCGGCCCAGCCCGGCAAGCGACTCGCCCCGCCGGCCTTGCTTAACCGCTTGCGCCAAACGCCTGCCGTATCGGTTTCCACCCTCAATGGCGGCATCAAAGCCGGAGCGGCGCCGGCCACTCAAAGCGGCGCGGCGGCCGCCGCCAACGCCCTGACCTGGCTGTCCCAACAGGGCTACGACCGGCTCAACTTTAAATCCCGGGCCAAAGCCGAAAGCACCCAACGCGATATCGCAGGCCAACTCATGGGAAGCGCCCCCGGCCATCACCAAACGAGCCTCCAACTTATCCGGGACATCAGAAAATTCATCGAAGACCGGAATTATACCGTCGCCGAGCTGGTCTGTCAGGATATTACCGCTGCCTCCAGAAAAAACCAAAAGGCTACTGCCGACAGCCTCGGGATGCGCTTGCAACACCCCTCCAACCGGCCCTCTTTAAAGGCTCTTAAAGCCGGACTGGTCGGCAACAGCATGGTGCTCATTCGCTGGAGTGTTTACCACAAACCGGCGGATAGTAATCACTTCCGCCGGGTGGGCGCCTCCTGGGGCAACGTGCTGGGCTACGGAAAAAACAAATACGGAGTAGAGCAAGCCGAAACTATTGTACTGCACGCGCCCGACCGCGGAACCGGTCAGCACTATCTAAAAGTCGACGAATTGGAGGATCAGGTGGTGGTCGCCAGGGAGGCGGTTTTGCAAAACACCGACCACTCGCTGCCTGCCCCCCGCCGGGCGATTTTCCGGGGCCTGCTACACGATGAAGCGCAATATTTCGCAGTTTGGGACCAACTGCTGATTATCCGTTTGGAGTGAACTACCCACCAACTGAAGATTGGTGGGCTTCGGGCTTCCCAGAGAATAGCTCGCTGCTCAAAAAGAGTTAGGAGTCTTACGTTCGCTCCACCCGTGTACTCGCTAGTCCCTAACGAGGTTTTTACGTCTTTTACGGACAA
>CAYWHT010000184.1:0-7754 GCA_964458135.1 uncultured Saprospiraceae bacterium
CCCTGGCACTGGTCGGTCTCGGGGGCGTTAATCGCCCTGACGATGTTTATACTCGTCTGGATGGGTCGCAGTTTCGGGGTATCTACGAGTTTTAAGGTAGCTTGTTCGGCGGCCGGCGCCGGCAAGTTTAGCGATTTTTTCAAGATTAATCTGAAAGATGAAGGCTGGCGCATGGCCTTTGTGGCCGGCGGATTGGTAGGCGGCGTCATTGGATCGCAATTCCTACGTAGTCCGGAAGCCGTAGCGATCTCCCAATCAACGGTCGACCACCTGGCTAACTGGGGCTTGCAGTACCCGCAGGCCGACAGTAAAGGACTGGGCTTTCTGCCCACCGAACTGTTAAACTTTACGAGCTTGCAAGGCATCCTGCTGGCGGTCATCGGTGGTTTTCTGGTCGGCTTTGGCGCCCGCTACGCCGACGGCTGCACCTCGGGCCACGCCATCACGGGCTTATCCAACCTGAGTCTACCCTCGTTGATTACCGTCATTGGGTTTTTCATCGGGGGCCTCGTCATGACCCACTTGATTATGCCCTTGATGTTCGGCTAGACTTTCTGCATTCTTGAATTCCAAAAACGCGCAAAAGCACTTATGAAAAATATATCGTTTTTTCTGGTAGGTATTTTCTTTGGCGTTGTCATGACGAAGTCGGAAGCCATATCCTGGTTCCGGATACATGAGATGTTTCGTTTTGAAAGCTTTCACATGTACGGCATCATCGGCACTGCGGTTGTCCTCGGCGCCATTGGCCTCTTTATCATGAAGCGCAGCGGTATGAAGACCCTGGCCGGAACACCCGTCACTTATTCCGCCATTCCGCTGAGCATGAAACGCCACATTCTGGCCGGTTCGACTTTCGGTTTGGGGTGGGCTCTAGTCGGCTGCTGCCCCGGTCCCATGTACGTCCTGCTCGGACATGGCTACTGGATCGTAGGGCTCATCATTGTGGGCGCTCTGGCCGGCACCTTCACCTACGGGCTCGTCCGGAAATACCTGCCGCACTAAAGATTATTAATCGGGTGATTTTCATTAGGGTAGAACGGGGCGGCCTTCTTCGGAGGGCTGCCCTTTGTTTTTGACCGGGTCCGGCTTCGCGCTTCGGGCACTGAATAACCAGGATGGCTATTTTTTACCGTTCCAATCCTCTCCGACTATGAGACTATTGTTTTTCACCTTACTATATTTTGGGGTTTCGCTCTTGGGGCTCAGAGCCCAGGATAACTTTGACCACTGGCTGGATATTGGGGAAGATTTTCGCATTCAGCCTTATTTTCAGGCGCAACTGTGGGCCAGTCAGTCCTTTGGGCAGGAAATCTTCGACACCGGCGCCAACCGCTACGAGGCGGTCGATAACCGCTTCAATGTGATGGTGCGGCGCGGGCGCCTTGGCTTTCGCGGCGCCGCTTACCAACGCCTCAACTTTAAGATCACCGCCGCCTACGACCTGGCGGGACGGGACGTACTCGCCGCTCCCGTCGGGGGCGCCAATAACGGCCGGCCCAACTTCAGCATTTGGGATGCTTACATGCGGTGGCGGATCAAGCCCGAAAGCGAAGCCTTCCACCTGGTGGGCGGTTATTTTCGCCCGCAAATCGGCCGGGAAAGCATTACTTCCGCCTGGCGGGTGAGCTCCATGGAGAAGTCGATGTCGCAGTTTTATTTGCGCCAACACTTGGTCGGTCGCGGTCCGGGACACACTATGGGCCTCAATCTTGGCGGACTGCTGCAATCCGATGAACATTTTGGGATCAACTACAACCTGGGTATCTTTAATCCGGCTTTTGACGAGAATGGCGGCAATTCCGCAGGCCGCACCTTCGCCCCCCTTTGGGTCGGAAGGGTGGTCTTGGAGCTGGGCGACCCGGAGATGACGAATTATTCCATCGGCTACCGCACCAACTATTTCGGGGAGCGCCAGGGCGTATCAATCGGTTTAGCCGGCGCTTACCAGGGGGAGACGGACCAATTCGACCGCAGTTACACCCTCGGCGCAGATTTGCTGCTCAACTGGGGCGCGCTCAATCTCAACGGAGAGTGGAGCTTTATGTGGCGCGACGGTCGCCGCCCGAAGCCCACCAACGGCTTGCGCGAATTCTCCTACGGCTCCAATACCGGATACGTCCGCCTGAGTTATAACCTCATCCTCGGCAACCGCTACTGGCTGGAGCCTTCCCTGATGGTCATGCAGTTCAACGGCGGGAAAACGGCTGCGGAACAAGCCGATGCTCTGGCAGTTGATTATATGGCCGGGTCGGAAACCACTTACGATATCGGCGTCAACTGGCACCTCAATCGCGATGCGCTTACGCTGCTGCTGCACTACACCTGGCGCGAAGGGGATGCGGGCGCTGCGGCGGAAGGGGCCGCGATCAATCAGTTCTTCAGCCAGGCCGGCGCCGGCGCCATCCGGCGCGGCGATTGGCTGGGGGTGGGATTGAATATTCGACTTTGAGGGTAGTTGTTAGCTGTGAGGACCATTCAAGTGCTTCTAACCTGGGAGTTGAAGGACGACTACAATCGTTTCCATCAAGGAATGGATAGTTGAAAACCAATCGATATGCATCGAAGGCAGCATCCGAATCCCCCCGCAACTTATTTGTCATTACAACTAACCACTAGAAATGACCCTAACCCAATTTCTCCTCCTATCCCTCCTTCTGATCCCCATTTCTTTATGGAGCCAGCAGCATCAGGAACGATTCCAAAAAATTGATGTAGCGCATTACGATTTTGATCTCCGTCTGAACGATCAGACCGATCAAGTACGGGGAGAAGCCCTGATCCGCATCCGTTTTAAGGAAGGCGTAGAAGCGTTCCGGCTCGACCTGGTGGCGCGCGGTGCTTCTGGCAAGGGCATGCTGGTGACCGAAGTGCTGGAAAATGGAAAGGCCGTTTCTTACTTACACCGCGGCGATACGTTGCTCATCCGCCCACTGGCGAGAACGGGCAGCGATACGGTGCGTTCTTACCGCATCCGGTATATGGGCATTCCGGCCGACGGCTTAATCATCAGCAACAATAAATTCGGGCAGCGCACCTTTTTTGGCGACAACTGGCCCAACCGGGCCCGCCACTGGCTGCCCACGGTGGATCACCCTTCCGATAAGGCCACCGTAGCTTTCCGGGTTACCGCTCCCGATCATTACCAGCTCGTCGCCAACGGCCGGCAGCTGGAAGAAACCAATCTGACGGATTCCACGAAACTTACGCACTGGCAGACCGACGTTCCCCTGCCCACCAAGGTGATGGTCATCGGGCTGGCGCCCTTTGCGGTGCAATGGATGGGCAGCGTCGATTCCGTGCCTCTATCGACATGGGTATTTGCGGAAAACCGAACGGAAGGCTTTCGGGATTACGCCATCGCAAAAGATATCTTACAGTGGTACATCGACCACCTGGCGCCTTACCCCTACGCCAAGTTGGCCAATGTACAATCCAAAACGCGTTATGGAGGTATGGAAAATGCGAGCAATATCTTCTATTACGAAAATTCGGTCACGGGTGTTGGGGCCTCCGAGACCTTATTCGCCCATGAAATTGCCCACCAATGGTTCGGCAATACCGCCACCGAAGGCAATTGGCATCACCTCTGGCTGAGTGAAGGTTTTGCTACTTACTTAACCGACTTATACGTGGAATCCACCCAGGGCGATTCCGCTTTTCGCGAACGGCTGCGGCGCGAACGCGCGCAGGTCATTGATTTTGCCCGGCGCCGCCTTGCCCCGGTCATCGATACCACCGTGACGGATTACAACCGGCTGCTCAATGCCAATTCTTACCAAAAGGGGGCGTGGGTTTTGCATATGCTGCGGCAAAGGATCGGGGAGGCTACCTTTTGGCGCGCCCTACGCACCTATTACCGCCGGTACCGCCACCGCACCGCCCTTACTCAAGATTTCCGACGGGTTGCGGAGGAACTCAGCGACCAGAACCTGGAGGCGTTTTTCCGGCAGTGGCTCTACCGCTCCGGTCACCCCAAGCTACAAGCGGATTGGGCCTACGATGAGGACGGGCAACGCCTGGAGCTGACGATCCGGCAGGTGCAAGCGGGACCGGCCTTTCAATTCCCCCTGGAAATCGGGATAGATTACGGGGGCGAACGCCCGGGGCAGTTTAAGGCGCTGCAAGTAGATCAAGCTCAAGCGAGCTATGTACTCGAAAATGTTGAACAAATGCCGGAGCGGGTACTCTTGGATCCGCGGACGCGCTTGTTGTTTGAGGAGGTAACTTTCTAGCAAGGGAGGCGCCAAACAAAACTTATGAGTCTGTACTTAGTCTCCATTTAATCCTTCCTATTCCTTCTCTATCCTCTAATCAAACAATTGCCCCGCCCAGAGCGTCACGCTCCATTCCTCTTCATTGAGTACGACGGGCAGATCGGTAACGGTAATGCCTCCCGGCAGCAGGAATCGCTGCTCCACACCTTTGTAAAGCAGGAAAGGATAGTAGACCTGCTGGGGTTGCGCCTGGCTGAGGTAGGGCTCGATGGCCTGTTGCATCCGGTCAAAGGTAAACCAATTATCTTCATCAAATTGGTAGAACCAGAGGGCAAAGGCAAAGGAAGCCGTATGGGTGGTGAAGTAGGCGTCGGCGTAGGCCTGGTTGAGCTGATCGCGGGCGCGTTGGAGATCGGTTTCCTCAACTTCCGGGTCGGCTAGGGAAGGCAAGGCTTCGGCGACGGTTCTCTTCAACGTGGCGGGATCCTGGGCTTCGCGTACGAAGGCCTCCTGGGAAGGGAAGGTAATCGTATGGTGTTTGAGCTCGAAGTTTTCTAGCAGAATGTAATTGCCGTAAAGTTCGCGGACAAAGCGTTCGGCATTGGACAAGCGGAAGGTGGCGACAAAGTCTTCGAGTTTTTCCTGGCCAAAGCCGGGGATGCCGTTGAGTTGGGCGAGGCGTTCGAAACGCCGGTTGGGTAGTCCCCGTTTGTGGTTGATGATTCTTTTGGCTACGGTGGGGCCGATGCCGTAGTCGCGCCCGTCGCCCGGCTGGTCGCTGATCAGGGTTAAATTCAGGATCTGGCGGGCCGACCAGGCGCCGTTCAGGAAGTTTAGGATCCGGCCTGCGACCGGCTCAGTGATCCCGTCAAATGATAATTGGCTCATTGGATGGATAAGCGTTTTAGTGTTGCATGGTGCCCGTCCTCGTGCTTCGGCCGGGTAAAAATGTGGGATGGAGAATATATTCCGCTTGAATTACGAGGATAGAAACAAATCCGTCACCAAATCTTCATTGGGGTTAACCGCGTAGGGACTAAGGTCTTCGATGCCTTCCTCCCGCAGCACTTCATCATCGATAAAGAAGTTGCCCGTGGCGTGGCGGCTGTTACGGCGCAGGATGTAGAAAGCGGCGTCGGCGACGATTTCGGGGGTGCGCGACTTTTGGACCATGGCGTCGCCGCCCAGCAGATTTTGCACGGCCGCAGTGGCGATGACGGTGCGTGGCCAAAGGGCGTTGACGGCGATGCCCTGGTCCCGGAACTCTTCGGCCATGCCCAGTACGCACATGCTCATGCCGTATTTACTCATAGTATAAGCCAGGTGATTGGCAAACCAGTGGGGGCTCATATCGAGGGGAGGGGAGAGGGTTAAAATATGCGGATTCTCGGCTTTGCGTAAATGCGGCAAGCAAAGCTGGGAAGCCAAAAAGGCGCCCCGCACGTTGATCTGGTGCATCAGATCGTAGCGTTTCATGGCGGTGTTCGGGGTGTCGGTGAGGCTGATGGCGCTGGCGTTGTTGATAAGCATATCGATGCCGCCGAAACGCTCCACGGCCTGATCGACGGCGGTGCGCACCTGAGCCTCCTCGCGGATGTCCATTACGATCGCTAAAGCCTGGCCTCCGGCTTTTTCCATGTCTTCGGCCGAAGTGTAAATAGTGCCGGGAAGTTTGGCATGGGGCTCGGCCGTCTTGCCGGTAACGATGATGTTGGCGCCCTCACGGGCCAGGCGCAAGCCGATAGCGTGGCCGATACCCCGGCTCGCGCCCGTAATGAATACGGTTTTGTCTTTAAACTCCACGGAAAAGCTTTTATGAATGATTAGGTGAAGGGGAAGATAAGCCTAAAATTTGAACTCGAAAAATCCAATCCAACTCTTGAAACGCTCTCCCTGAGAGGGACGCCAAATATGCGGTTGAAAAATAAAGGACTATCACCCCGGTTTGAAAGCCCGGATTCGGCGATAGTCCTGATTTTAACAAAGAGGGAAAAAGGGGGCGGGCATTTATTAGTCTGCCAACCCAAATTTTGCGAATACTGACTGGGCGGACTATTGGAGCTTGTCTTCACCGGCGGGTGAGGGTGGCGTTTTCACCTGGCCTTTCCCGGAAAGACATTCGTGGGGGCAACGCAACTCCGGCCTAACGACTAAGGCGCGGGCCCAGCGCATACGCGCCGGGCCATCACGCCGTGGCGTCCCTTCGGTCGTCTTGGGATGCTCACGCTTGCTGAGGGGAATCGTCGTTTGCAAGTTGAGAAAAAGGCCTACCGCACGGGCAGCCTTACCAAAATTTCATTGATTATTTTGTGAGAAATCCAGGGGAATAGATTGCCGGCCTTGGCTGTTAAACTGGGGAAAAGGGAGCTGGCTGATGGGGTTTAAAGAAAGGAAACAATGATAAAACGATTGAGAGCTTTTTTTGTTCAAAAAATTTTGCCATATCAGCCTTTGGCAAAATAACAAATTGAAACTGGTTTTGGCAAGCCCCTGTTGTTGAAAGGTACGTGATTGAGGTTGAATGCTACGCAGCCGGCGAATAAGTGGGCAATTTGGGGGTTAGGCGGAGAAAGAGATGCCTAATCTTTGTTTGAGGAGGGGAGCGTAGCCTCGGCTAACGGGGATTCGAATGCCGGGCATACTTTTTAGAAATACGTGGTAGCTTCCGCCGGCGTGATATTTGATATTGGATATTTCCCGGACGTTAACGACGTAGCTGCGGTGAATGCGCTGAAAGGTGCTGGAGGGCAGTTGTTCGACCAGGCTTTTCAGCGAATGACGACAAGTACAGATTTCTTTACCGGTTTGTATGTGGACTTCCCCGTTTTGGGAGTACAAATAGTAAATATCCATGGGATCGATCAGGAAATGTCGTTCGCCCGAGCGCAAGGTCAGCATTGGGTAATGGTGTTCCGGGAGGATGACTTCTGCCGGGCTCAGCGGTTCATTCAACAACCATTTTTCGGCTAACTCAAAATATTCGAAAGTTTGTGCGACGTACTGATCGTTCAGCTCAAGCAAGCGGTCTACCGAATAGCGGGCCGATTGATCCCGGGAGTAAATAAAGGCCACTTTTTTAAGCCCCGAACGGATGACACGCGGTATGAAATCGTGGGCCAGCCAAGGCACCGCCTGCGTCCAGGTGCCCCGGAGCCGGCGATTGTCATTGAGCAAATCCGTGCATCCGCGCCTTTGCATCTCCTCGAGAATCTGCTCGCAGCCCATCTTGACTTGGCGTACATCTACGTAACCCAGCCAATTGGCGTAGATGTAATGCTGTTGATCGTACTCAATCGACAGAAAAGAATATTTGGAAAGTAATTTCCGGGACATGTTAGTATGGTTATTGGCTTCCAACTGACCAATAAATATAAAAGGTATTGGGATTTATTGCAGGAGGATTGGCAAAGATTCTTTTATTTGAGGTGAGCTCAATTTGCAATCATTCCAAAAAATATTTTAAGTTGACTTCCAATACTTTGAATGAACCCATTGCGGGTTTAGTAGTTGGCCTCCAAATTGCAATTTTTTGATTAT
>CAYWHT010000185.1:0-7750 GCA_964458135.1 uncultured Saprospiraceae bacterium
TCGCCAAAAGACACTGCCAAAGCGCAAAGTTACTTATTGCACAGTGTAATAGGTTATTGGGTTTTAAAAAACGTAATAAGTTAGGGGAGCGGATTCAAGATTTCATTTTGCCTTCACAATCAGGAGTTTTTGAATTAGGTTAAACGGCTATTTAAACAACCTCATCCAATACAACCAAAGCCCAATCCAGGGCAGCACTAATCACAAATTAATAACCACTAATTCAAAACCATTCCGGCCGCTCCACCGAAGCTCCCGCAAACTCCAAACAACTACAACAACCAAAATTGATCGTGCCGTTGAACAACAAAAAATCCGAATAACTATTAATGCCCGGGGGGCAGTAAGGCGCAATAAAAAACGCTCCCAAAATATCCTGGGGGATGATACAGTGCCGTACCGTATCGATTTGCGCCAGCTCGAAGAACCCCAGCACCGACTCTTCCGGATCGTCTACGTTGAATACATTGCCGCGGACTTCCGCCGGTACAGCGTCAAAAATGCTGCCCGATTGGTTGACGACTTCATCTAAATCCGACCAATAAGTAAAGGCCTCCTCGGTGATGGAGTGCTGGTAGACGCTGAAGCAGTGGCGCCCTTCGGTATATTCCTCATTCAGGCGGTTGATGTTGCGAATGCGCCCTACCTGTATGCCGGTCAACCGATCCGCCGAAAGATCGGCATTCGTGGCCAGGGAAATGATGGGGTCTTCCGGAGGGTGGGTGAAATAACAAACGGGGGTTTGGTTAAACGGGTTGCACGGCAGGCTTACAAAAGAATAGGTTTGATCAAACGTCCAACGCAGCCATACCTGTGCTTCCCCGGTGAGAACTGGCGTGTCGACCAGCAGGTCGATAGCGGTTTCTTCGAGCACGTTGCCTTGATCGTTGATGATTTGTTCCTGCCGTAAATTGATGTAGGTGGAATCCGCCCCTACGGCGGGCGGCATGCTTTGCGAGGCCGTGCGGTAAGTTGTTCCGTCTTCCAGCACAATTTCCAACGTATACTGAAGTCCGGTGACGGCCTGCAGCAAATTTCCTTCCAATTGATAAATCCCGCCCCCCAACTCCCGGTAGGTCTCCGAGCGGCCCCGATCATCCCTTAGGGTGACGGTAGCATCGACCACCGGCGGCCCCGGACCTTCTCCTACCGGGGAGGCGCGGTTGAGGACCAATTCGTGCGGACCGGCCGCCGAAGTAAACGCCCCATCACCACCAGTAAGGCTTCGCCCTCCTCATCGTCAAAAATAAACGGCTCGATGCAGGCGGGAAGTGCTAATAGCAGAAGTAGCCCAAAAAACAGTTGGGGTCGTACACGCATGGGTTAGTATTTGAAATTGAAAGTAACCGCGGGAAAGGCCGTTCCCAAAACCGCCAACCGGAAAGCGTTGGATTGCCGGTCCTGACTCTTTCGGAAGAAAACCGAAAAGGCGTTTTCCCGGAAATATACATTGTAAACCGAAAACGTCAGGTCCCACTTAAAGCGCTGGGTGCGTATCGCATTGGGGCGTAGCGTGTAGGAAATATCCATTCGGTGGTAGTCGGGAATGCGAAATTGATTGCGATCCGAGAAGCTGGGAAACACAAATTCGCCCAGAAAGAAATTAGAATTCGGCGCCGTCACCGGCCGCCCCGTGCGGTAGACGAAGTTGAGGCCCAATTCGCTCCGCGGAGCCAGCTCGTAATTCAATGCCAGTTTGATACTGTGGGGCTGATCGAAATTGGAGGGATACCAGTCGCCATTGTTGATGCTCGTAGCGCGTGTGGCTCCATCCACCCGTCGTAAACTGCGGGCAAGGGTATAGGAAAAGCGCCAGGACAAATCCCCTGCCGGCCGGTTGATGGCCAGCTCCAGTCCGTAGGCGCGGCCCTCGCCCTGCAGCAATTCGGTTTCCAATTGCGGATTGAGAAACAACTCGGCCAGATCCCGGAATTCGATAACCGTAGGCAAATAGCGGTAGTAGCCTTCAATAGAAGTTTCCCACTGGTTATCATTGAAGTTGCGAAAATAACCCAGGGAGAAATTATGCGAGCTTTGGGGCGGAATATGCCGGGTGCTCACCTGCCACAAATCCACCGGCGTGGCGGCGGTGGTGTTGGAGATCAAACCGATGTACTGGAATAAGCGGTTGTAGGCCAGTTTGACCGATTGCCGCGCATCGAATTGCCAGCGCGCCGAGACGCGGGGCTCCCAGCCGTTGTACGTCTCGATGACCTCATTGCGGTCAAAATCGGTAGAATCCACCAGGGTTTCGCTGCTGGGAGGGCCTCCCGCCTCGTAATCAAAAATCCGGCGCGGCCCCAATTGCTGGTACCAGGCATAGCGCAAACCCAGAGATACGGACAAGCGGTCACTGATCGTAATCTCGTCGTTCAAATAAACTGCCCATTCCTGCCCCTTGTCTTTTTCTACTTCCAGGGGGATGACGGCGGAGTCGTTGCCCCGGGGCTCCAGTACTTCCGGGCGCCCCTCGTAGCGCACCCAGGAGGCGCCGGCCTGTAGGGTGTGATGGTTATTCGCGGAAAGCAAAAAATGCTGTTTGACCTTGTAATAATCCAGACCGTTATCCAGGTTAAAGGCCTCGATTCCTCTAGGCTCAAACTGCCGGTTTTCCAGAATGCCGTAGGCCGCCGTCAGGGAGCCCGAAAAGGTTTCGGAAAAGAGTTGGTTCCACTCTAATGCGGCGTTCTGCATTTTCCAGGAGTAACCAAAATCCTGCGAAAAACGGAAACGGTCAAAACTGCGGAAATAGGAGAGGTTGACATTGCTGCCGTTGCCAAAACGGTGGGTCAGCTTGGCGTTGACATCCCAAAAAGATGCGGAGCTGTTGGAGACATCCGGATCATTGACCAGGCCCAGCATCCAATCGGAATAGGAAGTGCGTCCCGCCATTAGGAGGGAGGTCTTTCCTTTAAGGATCGGGGTCTCCAGGGCTAGTCGACTGGAAACCAATCCCAGTCCTCCGCTCATTTTGAACACCTCCGGATCGGCCCGCTTGAGTTGAATGTCCAGGGTGGAAGACAGGCGCCCGCCGTACTGGGCGGGGATATGGCCTTTGTAGAGATCAAGCGATTGTATTACGTCGGGGTTGATCACCGAAAAAAAACCCAATACGTGGGAGGCGTTAAAAAGCAGGGCGCCATCCTGGAGAATAAGGTTTTGGTCAATATTGCCACCCCGGGTGTTGAAGCCGGCGGCGCCCTCTCCAACGGTGGTTACGCCCGGAAGGGTAAGCAGACTTCTGACCAGGTCGGCTTCGCCCAGAAAGGCGGGCAACTCCTGGATATCTTTGGAGGCCAGTTGCTCCAACCCAATTTCTACCGATCGAACATTCCGGTCATCGGCGCGGTCTTCCACCACAATCGCTTCCAGCCGGTAGGCTTGGGGTAGCAAGGCGAACTCTAAGATCCCGCTATCAAAGAGACCTATTTCGATCTCCCGTGCTCGGTAGCCGAGCGACTGAATAAAGATGCGGTAATTGCCAACCGGCAAGTTGAACTGAAAACTTCCGTCGGGATCCGTGATGGTGGAAACGTCCAGGTTTTCGATGACTACCGAGGCGCCGACTACCGGCTCACCACTCAGACTGTCGGTAAGGCGCCCCCGAAACCGGGCTTCCTGCAGGTTGGCGAGGGCACTGGAGTCGCCCAGCAGGTAACGCTCCGTAGCTTTACCGGCCGGGACAAGTGGCGGCGGCGGGCGGTACGGGCGGTCTGTATTTTCAGTCAGTAAACGTCTGGGGCCGATGACCAACGCGTAGTCCGAATAAAGGGTATAATCCAACCCGCTGTTCTGCAACAGGCTGTCCAGCACCTTGGAGAGGGGGGCCTCCTTAAATCGATAAGAGACGGGCTGCCCGGGGAGTTGCTCGGCGGAAAAATATATATCTATTGCAAGGCTACGGTCCAGTCCTTTTAGGATGTCGGCCGGAACTTGGTTTTTGTAATCGCCCTGAACCCGAAGGTCCAAGATAGATTGCGCCCTCAAGCCGGTTTGGTTTAAAGAGAAGATCAAAAGGGCCAACAGGGCGGAGGTGCGCATAAGGCGGTGCTTTATACCGGGTTAAAGGAGAGCCCGAAACAAGTTGTGGATGGAAAATACGGATTTTTGGTTCCTTATCTAAAGTGCAAAAGCTTTTTTCGCCATCATTGTCGCCAATTTTCAGAAGTTTTAAGCTTAGTAAAAGGTGGAAAAGAATAAAATTTTTCCAGATCGCAATCTGGATTTTTTCAAACTATTCCAAATAGCTAAAAAACCAGTGATAATCGTGTGAGCGAGGCCCCAAATTGTAAACAAAATCCCCCCAAAACTTCTTAAATAGATAAATCTGTTAAAGCGCAAATCTTAAAACATAAAAAACCAATGCACACTATGCGAAAAATGATTTGGCTACTTCTTGCAAGTAATCTCGTGCTGAATGCATGTCAGCAAGATGATAGCTCAACTGGTCCCCGTGATGTCGAACAGTACAGCATCGAACAATTCATGGACAATGAGGCCATCGGCGGCGCCTCCTTTTCGGCCGACGAAAGCAAAATCCTCTTCAACAGCAACCGGTCGGGAATCTACAATGCCTACTCCATGCCCATCGACAGCGGCGAAGCCGTTGCCCGCACCAATTCGGAGAGCAACGCCATCTTCGGCATTTCCTATTTCCCCAACGATGACCGTATCCTGTACCGCGCCGACGATAACGGCGACGAAATCTATCACCTCTTCATGCAGGATCCCAACGGGAACTCCATTGAGTTGACCCCCGATACGGCGGCTCGGGCGTCATTCTACGGCTGGGCGCACGACCGGAATAGCTTCTTCTACGGCTACAGCAAGCGCGACCCCAAACTTACGGACGTCTACGAGATGAACATCAACAACTTTACGTCCGAAATGATTTTCAAAAACGATGACGCCTACGAATTCGGCGGCATTTCCGATGACAAAAAGTACATGGCCCTCATCGATCCCATCAACACCAATGATTCGGATCTCTACCTCCGCAATATGGAAACGGGCGAGATGACCAAAGTCAATGAGCAACAATCCGGGAATTTGCCGGCTGATTTTGGTCCCGACAGCACTTACCTGTATTACCTTACGGATGCCGACGCCGAGTACCAATACCTCATGCGGCACAACCTGGAATCCGGCGAGAAGGAAAAGGTCAAAGAGGCCGATTGGGATATCACCTACGCCTATTTCTCCCACAACGGTAAATACATGGTCACCGGCAAAAACGTCGACGGCCGCACCGAAGTGGAAATTACCGAAACCGAAAGCGGCGACCTCGTCGAACTGCCCGCCTTTGGCGAATCCAGCGTGCAGAGCATCACCTTCGCCGACAGCGAAAACAAGGC
Organism: uncultured Saprospiraceae bacterium; assembly: GCA_964458135.1. Taxonomy (GTDB): domain Bacteria; phylum Bacteroidota; class Bacteroidia; order Chitinophagales; family Saprospiraceae; genus CAYWHT01. Next base: position 5,355 of record CAYWHT010000185.1, read on the forward strand.
CGCCCTGTACGTCGGCACATCCCGTACGCCTTCCAACCTGTACGTCTATAATTTCGAAACCCAAAACCTGACCCAGCTGACCAGCACGCTGAATCCGGAAATACCCAAAGAAGACCTGGTAAAGGCCGAAGTCGTGCGCTACGAGTCTTTCGATAGCCTGGAGATTCCGGCCATCTACTACAAGCCCATTCAGGCTTCCGAAGAGAACAAAGTGCCCGCCCTGGTTTGGGTGCACGGCGGTCCCGGCGGCCAATCGCGCCAGAACTTCAGCCCCGAAATTCAGTATCTCGTCAACCACGGCTACGCCGTACTCATGGTCAATAATCGCGGTAGCTCCGGCTACGGCAAGACCTTCTACCAGATGGATGACCAAAAACACGGAGAGGAAGACCTCAAAGACTGCATCTGGGGTAAAAAGTGGTTGGCCGAGCAACCCTACGTCGACACTACTAAGATCGGCATCATCGGCGGCTCCTACGGCGGCTTTATGGTCATGGCGGCCATGACCCAGTACCCGCAAGAATTTGAAGTGGGGGTCAACTTCTTCGGCGTCACCAACTGGCTGCGCACCCTAAAAAGCATCCCGCCCTGGTGGGAATCTTTCAAAGATGCACTCTACCAGGAAATGGGCGATCCAGCGGTCGACTCCGCGCGCCTGCATAGCATCTCCCCGCTTTTCCAGGCCGATCAGATCCAAAATCCCATCATGGTGTTGCAGGGCGCCAATGATCCGCGGGTACTGCAGGTGGAATCCGATGAAATCGTCGCCGCCGCCCGCGAGAATGACGTGCCCGTAGAGTACGTCGTATTCGAAGATGAAGGGCACGGATTCGTCAAGAAAGAAAATGAAATCGAAGCCTGGACTCAGGTCATGGACTTCCTCAACCAGTATCTGAAAGGCGTGGAGCCCTCCCCGGAGACCGAAGCCGAGACGGATACCACCCGGGAAATGACCGATGCCGACACCACCCAGCAAGAAACGACTACCGATACTACGGAAGCTCAGACGGAGCCCGCCATGGATCAAGAGTAAGAGCTTGTTGGGAGTTTGCCCGTTGGCCGGCCAATGACCATCTATGGAACCCCCTCACCATTTTTTTATTCAAGAGTAGGGGCCCCCGCACCCCACTCTTGAATGCAGCGCGCTGCCAGGAGGTGCAAAAATGACTTTGTGAGCATCCAGATCCGGTCATTTTCGGCACACAAGCAAACTCCTAATCCGGGCTAACAATCGCTATTGCCTTTCCGTCGAGGGGTGGACGGGATAATCCTTTCCGGTCCACCCCCCCTTCTTTCTTTTTCGCAAAAGCTTTCCGCTTCGTTGATCCGCCTCCATTCTGGTTGACTGGCGTTCATAAATTGGCTATTTTCCAAAAAAATAATCGACGTATGTTTACGGTGAGGGGAAAAATAGCCTTCCTGCTGTCCGTATCATGGCTAGCATTACTGCCTATGAGCTCATATGAACAAACTCCGGCTTATGAATCGGAACGATCGCAAATGGTCCGGGAACAAATTTACGGGCGGGGGGTTAAAGATACCGCTGTATTAAGGGCTTTCCGCAAGGCGCCCCGCCACTTGTTCGTGCCGGAATCCTACCGGGATCGCGCCTATAATGACAATCCCTTACCGATCGGCGAAGGCCAAACGATTTCCCAACCCTTCATGGTGGCCTATATGGTGGAAGCTGCGGAACTTCGTCCGGATGCTCGGGTGCTGGAAATCGGAACGGGTTCGGGTTATCAGGCCGCCATCCTGGCCGAAATCGCGGATTCGGTCTTTACCGTGGAAATCGTGGAATCTCTGGGGAAACGGGCGCAAACGGTTTTATACAATCTGGGGTACGACAATGTGGCGGTGCGCATCGGCGACGGCTACTACGGCTGGGCGGAGAAAGCCCCTTTCGACGCCATTCTGGTGACTGCCGCTATCGACGAAGTACCTCCTCCCCTGATCGAACAACTCGCCGAGGGAGGGCGCATCATCATTCCGCTGGGAAGTAGCCCGGAATACCAACAACTCCAGCTCCTGACCAAGGAAAAAGGTGAACTTAAACGGCGCAAGTTGCTGCCGGTGCGCTTTGTGCCTTTTAAACACGATCAGGAGTAGGCTTGAATTTACCCGGCTACTGCATCCCCAACCAATCGTAGGGAAATCAGGAAAGTCATGGCGATAACGAAATACCGGAACTCGCGCTCTGGAATAAAACGCACGATGCGGATGCCAACTAAGACCCCCAGCGCGATGGCCGGCAGGCTGATAAGGTTATACTGAAAACTTTGCCAGTGAATCGTTTCCCACACGAAGATGTGGAAAGGAATCTTAAAGAGGTTCATAATCATAAAAAACCAGGCGCCGGTTCCAATAAAACTGTTTTTGGGTAGGCGGGTGGAAAG
>CAYWHT010000186.1:0-7747 GCA_964458135.1 uncultured Saprospiraceae bacterium
CGCCAAAATACCCCTCCCAAAACATCAAAGAACTTATTACACAGTGTACTAGAGGAGGACGAACGCCGTTCACCATTATTATTGTAGCCACTCATTGGCTCAACGCCCGCAACAAATCCTGCGCCTCTCCGCGCCGAGACGAAAATTCCTGATCCTCCAGTAAGGCGTTGAGAATGCGCCGGGCGGCCGCCCGGTTATCCCTGGCGGCTTCCATCAGGGCCATATACCAGCGGGCCCGGTGGTAGTATTCGGAAGTTTCGGGAATTTTTTCCAGCAGGTCGACCGCCGTCTGGTACTGCTCCAAAGCCAGCAATGACTGCCCCCGGTAAAAGACCAGCTCGTAATCCGTCGTATCCATCAGCATTTCCCCAAATAAGGCCAGAGCCGGATCGTAGCGTTCCTGCTCGTACAGTTTGAAGGCCTCCTCCCGCACCGTAGTGGAGGCTACCCCGGGCTTGACCTGCGTGACTTCATTGGGATAGGGCTTTAACTCCCGCTCCAAAATGTCGGAAACCTTGGGCTTCTTGAACGGCCAAAACAGGATGCTCAATACGACGAGTAGGGCGATGCGGATGAGCCAGGGGGCTGCTTTTTCGAAGTTGGTGGCCATGAGGAGGGGGCTAAGATTAAGAATGTGATTCCGCCCGGTAGGCGTACCGGATGGGAAAATAGCGGATATTTAAGTGAATAGTGGATAGTGAACGCCCGTCAGAGGAGCGGTGAGGGGCATTCACTATCCGAAACGAGCTCTAAAGGCGCATTTTCCGGGGGGGCTTCAACCGCTATTCCTGCTCCGCGACTTCCTCCCGGATTTTATTCAGGGCCGAGCCAGTGCGCACCCATTCAATTTGGGCCTGGTTGTAGGTATGGGCCACTTCGAATTCGTCTTGCGCACCATCTTGGTGGCGCAGCACGACCGTAAGGTTTTTGCCGGGCGCCATTTCGTTAAAACCTTTGATGTCGATCAGATCGTCCTGGCGTACTTTTTCGTAATCGTCGGGATTGACGAAGGTCAGCGCCAGCATGCCCTGCTTCTTGAGGTTGGTCTCGTGGATGCGGGCGAACGACTTGACGATGACCGCTTTTACGCCGAGGAAGCGCGGTTCCATAGCCGCGTGTTCGCGGGAAGAACCTTCGCCGTAGTTGTCTTCGCCGAAGACGACCGTTCCGATGCCGGCTTCTTTGTATTTGCGGGCCGAGTCGGGCACGGGTAGAAATTCCGCCTGGCCGTTATTGCTGGCGGCGAAGTTGGCTACGTTGTTCATCTCGTCGTTGAAGTAGTTGACGGCGCCGATAAACAGGTTGTTCGAGATATTCTCGAGGTGGCCGCGGTATTTGAGCCAGGGCCCCGCCATGGAGATGTGGTCGGTGGTGCACTTGCCTTTGGCTTTGAGCAGCAGGCGCATGCCGGTGAGCTCTTCCTGCGTGATAGGCTTGAAGGGCTCCAACAATTGTAGGCGGTTGGATTCCGGGTTGACTTTAACCTCGATTTCCCGGCCGTTTTCGGCGGGCGGGATGAAGCCGGGATCTTTGACGTCGAATCCGTTGTCGGGCAGCTCGATGCCTCGGGGCGGATCGAGTTTTACTTCCTCCCCGTTTTCGTTGACGAGCCTATCGGTCAGCGGGTTGAAGGTCAGATCGCCGGCTAGCGCCATGGCCGTGACCAGTTCGGGCGAAGCCACGAAGGAGCGCGTTTGCGGGTTGCCGTCGTTCCGTTTGGAGAAGTTGCGGTTAAAGGAGGTGATGATGGAGTTGGCGCGGTCGGGGTCGTCGGTATGGCGCGCCCACTGACCGATGCAGGGGCCGCAGGCGTTGGCGAGCACGACGCCGCCGATTTCTTCAAAGTCTTTGAGTTGTCCGTCCCGCTCTACGGTGTAGCGGATCTGTTCGGAACCGGGCGTGATGGTGAACTCCGATTTGGTGCGCAGCTTTTTCTCTTTGGCCTGCTTGGCCAGGGAGGCGGCGCGGTCGAGATCTTCGTAGGAAGAGTTGGTACAGGAGCCGATCAGGCCGACTTCCAGCTTTTGCGGGTAGCCGTTTTCTTTGACGGCCTGGGCGAATTTGGAGATGGGCCAGGCCAGGTCGGGGGTGTACGGGCCGTTGACGTGCGGTTCGAGCGTCGATAGGTCGATTTCGATGACCTGGTCGAAGTATTTTTCGGGATCGGCGTAGCATTCCGGATCACCGGTGAGGTGCTCGGCTACGCCATCGGCCAGATCGGCCACGGCGGCGCGCTCGGTGGCGCGCAGGTAGCGGCTCATGGATTCGTCGTAACCGAAGGTGGAGGTGGTGGCGCCGATTTCGGCGCCCATGTTGCAGATAGTGCCTTTGCCCGTACAGGAGATGGAACGGGCGCCGGGGCCGAAGTACTCCACGATGGCGCCGGTGCCGCCCTTCACGGTCAGGATGCCGGCCACTTTGAGGATGATATCTTTGGAAGACGTCCAACCCGACATTTCACCGGTGAGCTTGACGCCGATCAGCTTGGGCATTTTGAGCTCCCAGGGCATGCCCGCCATCACGTCAACGGCGTCGGCGCCACCCACACCGATGGCGATCATGCCGAGGCCGCCGGCGTTGGGCGTATGAGAGTCAGTGCCGATCATCATGCCGCCGGGAAAGGCGTAGTTTTCCAATACGATCTGGTGAATGATGCCCGCACCGGGCTTCCAGAAGCCGATGCCGTATTTGTTGGAAACGGAGGCGAGGAAGTCATATACCTCGGAGTTGGTCTCCAGCGCGTGCTTGAGGTCGGCTTCCGCGCCGACTTCCGCCTGGATGAGGTGATCGCAGTGTACGGTCGAGGGTACGGCCACATTGTCGCGTCCGGCCATCATAAACTGTAGCAGCGCCATCTGGGCGGTGGCGTCCTGCATGGCGACGCGGTCGGGGGCGAAGAAAACGTAATCTTTACCGCGACCGTAGTTCTGGAGGGGCGATTCTGCGTGGAGGTGGGAATACAAGACCTTTTCGGTCAATGTCAAGGGGCGGCCGAGCGCCTTTCTGGCATCGTTTACCCGCTTGGCTATTGACTCGTAGTGGGCTTTTATCATATCGAGATCGAACGGCATAATGAATTTTGTTTTAGTTTAAAGTAAGGATTCGGGTTGAATTTTGGGGTTGTCAAAGGTAACGATTTTCGCTTGATTTTGGGAACGGAGTTCAATAAATACACGCCTTGAGGCGCGTTTTTGTTCGGTGGGAAATGACGGTTTTGGTAGAACAGATGAGGAAGTTGAAATTATTGTCGGAGCAAAAAGATTGAAAAGAATTTTATTAGCGGAATTTTCGCCAAAAGTGAATTTTTTTAAAGCCGGCCGGAGTGTTAAAGTTGCGGAAACAGAAAACGACAGCAACCCAATCCGTTAACCCGGATGATGCATGAGTTTTTCGTAGTCAGCGGCGCAAATGGTTGCCAGGCCTGGTCGCTCGCAGGAATGGCGGGCAGTTACACCGCGTAATAGATCAATTCATGCATCATCCGGGTAAAGAATGGCGATTCATCATTGGAAACTTAGTGTAGGGAAGAATAGGTTAAAAAATCGGATAAAAAATTCTTAAGTTAGGTGTATTAGAGATGCTATTTTTAGCATTCAAGCAAGGTCATAGCCTAAAACCTATACACGCATGAAATCCTTTCTTTTGTTCCTTTGCGGAATTTTACTCACCGGCAACCTGTGGGCCCAGATTCCGCAAAACGCTGCCGTAGACATCCTTTTCTCCGAATGGAACCGAACCGACGTACCCGGTTGCGCCCTCGGCATCATCCAGGAAGGAGAATTGATCTATGCAAAAGGCTACGGCATGGCCGACCTGGAACACCATCTGCCCATCACCCCCTCCTCCGTTTTCTACCTGGGGTCGGTATCCAAACAATTCGTTACCTTTTGCATCCTCTTACTTGAAGAACAGGGCAAGCTGGACCTGGATGATGAAATCCAGCAATACCTGCCCGATTTCCCGGAATACCAAGCTCCGCTGACCATCCGGCACTTTATCCACCATACGAGTGGCGTTCGGGATTACCTGACCCTGATGTCGCTCAAGGGGCGGAGCTATCTCGATCATATCGAGGAAGAAGAAGTGTACAGGTTGATCAAACGCCAGGAAGCATTAAATTTTACCCCCGGTGAAAAATACCTGTACAGTAATTCCTGCTATTTTATGCTGTCGATGATCGTGGAGGAGGCCTGCGGTCAGACGCTGCGGGAATTTGCAGAAGAGCATATTTTCGATCCGCTGGGCATGGACAACACCCTATTTTACGATGACAATACCGATCTGATCGAAAACCGGGTGTTTAGCTACCAAAAAACCGAACAGGGTTTCGATAACCTGATCCTGCGTTTCGACCTGGTCGGATCGGGAGGCGTTTATTCCAATATTGAGGATTTATTACTATGGGATCAAAACTTCTATGATAATAAATTGGGAAAGGGCGGCCCCGCCATTATCGAGAAGATGCACGAGGAAGGCCGGCTCAATAATGGCGAAAGCAGCGGCTACGCCTTCGCCCTGGTCAACGACACCTACAAAGGCCTGAGAACCGTCAGCCACAGTGGCTCCCTGGCCGGTTACCGGTCGCAGCTATTGCGCTTTCCCGATCAGGCATTCTCGGTAGCCATCCTGGCCAACAGGAGCGACGCCAATCCGACCGGCAAAGCTTACCAGGTGGCCGATATTTTCCTGAAGGATCAATTCGTGGAAGAAGAAAATCCTGCCGAACAAACGGCCGCAACACCAAATACATCCGCCGCAAAACCACTCCCCCCGAAACGGCTGTCGGGCGCCTACGGATTCCGGCCGGGCTATCAGGTCAATATCAGCGTGGAAGGCGACTCCCTGCGGGTAGAACATAGCTGGAACAATAATTCCTACGCCATTGCCCGCAAAGCCGGCAACACCTTTCAAAATCCGGATGAACCGAACGTATATTTCACCTTTTCGGAGGTAAAAGATGGCGCAACCCAAATGCTTACGGTTTTGGATAACGGCCAAAAAACCGTGTGCCAAAGAAAAGAGATGGTCGAACCGGCTACCGTCAACCTGGAAGCCTATGCGGGCAATTATTACTGCAAAGAACTGGATGTTTCTTACCGCTTTTTTATCGAGGACGGGGTGCTGAAGGGAACCCTGCGCAACGAAGAACCCGTGCCGCTGACCATCGAGGCCAAAGATCAATTTATTGGAAAAGGTCTGCTATGCCGGTTTTACAGGACCGAAGGAAAGGTAGCCGGATTTGAGCTGGATGCGGGGCGGGTGCAGAATTTGGGATTTGTAAGGGAGTAGGATTTTGCATTTTGGGACGATGCCGTGGCCATCGAATTCGAACGGTTCTTCAATACGACACCATACCATGACTGACCACCACCATTTAATGTTTTTGCTATTTCTATCTTCCCTGCCGTTTTGGGTCCAAGCCCAGCCGGCGGCCGATACCTCTCCATTCGAGGCTTATACTCAACCCATTCCCGGTACCGACATCTCTTTCCGAATGGTTCCGGTCGAAGGGGGGACCTATTGGATGGGAAGCCCGGAGTCGGAGGCGCATCGCGATACGGACGAAGGCCCTCAAGTCCGCGTCCGGGTGGAGCCCTTCTGGATGGGCGCGCACGAAGTCACTTACCAGGAATACTACATCTTTAGACAAAAAGAGCTGGATCGCGCCCCGGAAGGCCAAGAGGATAAGTGGGACGCCGACGCGGTGGCGCGCCCCAGCCCGCCCTACGGAGATCCCACCATGGGGATGGGCAAGGATGACGCTCCGGTAGTGAATATAACACAGTACGCCGCCCTGCAATATTGCAAATGGCTATCGGAAAAGACCGGCATCTTCTTTCGGCTGCCCACCGAAGCGGAGTGGGAATATGCCTGCCGCGCCGGCGCCAGGACGGCTTACTCCTTTGGCGACGACCCTGCCACGGCGGATGAATACGCCTGGCATTACGGCAATAGCTACGAGCAATACCAAAAGGTGGGCACGAAAAAGCCCAATCCATGGGGGCTTTACGATATGCACGGCAACGTCTCGGAGTGGACCTTGGATCAGTATGAGGCAGACTTTTACCAATCTTTCCGAGATTCCAACCTGGTGCTCAACCCCTGGCGAAAGCCCGACCGGCTCCATCCCCGCACCGTCCGGGGTGGCTCCTGGTACGACGATATCGAAGACCACCGCTGCGCCTCCCGCATCCGCTCCAGCATGAAGTGGAAAGAACGCGACCCCCAGGTACCCAAGAGTTTTTGGTGGAATACGGACGCACCATTTGTCGGCTTCCGCATTATCCGCCCCTATCACCAACCGAGTTTGACCGAAAGAGAGGCCTTTTGGCAACGCGTGCTCGGTAATTAACCACATTTATTTTACCAAAACAACACAGCATGGAAAAGCAACATCTAGATCGCAGAACCTTCGTAAAGGCCTCGGGATTGGCGATGGGCAGCTTGATCTTCAATCCGGCCCTGGCCGCCGCCAATGCCTACATTGGCGGAGATGACGCCATAAAAATCGGGTTGATCGGTTGCGGTGGAAGGGGCGCCGGCGCCGCCGTACAGGCGCTATCTACCGGGCAGAACGTCAAATTGGTGGCCATGGGCGACGCCTTCCGGGACCGCCTGGATGAAACTTACAAAAAGCTCACGGAAGGCGAGTTTTACGACGCCAACGAGGAGCTGATCGATATGAAGCGCAAGGTGCAGGTCGCGGAGGAACATAAATTCGACGGTTTCGACAACTATAAAAAAGTTATCGAGCTGTCTGACGTCGTGCTCATCGCTACCCCTCCCGGCTTTCGCCCAACGCACTTTGAAGCCGCCATCAAAGCCGGTAAGCACGTCTTTATGGAAAAACCTTTGGCCTGCGACGCTCCGGGCGTGCGCCGGGTGTTGGAAACGGCGAAAATGGCTAAAGAGAAAAAACTCAATGTGGTCGTCGGCTTACAACGCCATTACCAGAAGATTTACCAAAAATGGGTGGAAATGATGCAGGCCGGCGCCATCGGGGATATTGTGACTTCCCACGTGTATTGGAACAGCGGCGGCGTTTGGGTGCGCCCGAGGAAGGAAGGGCAAACCGAGATGGAATACCAAATGCGCAATTGGTATTACTTTAACTGGCTATGCGGAGATCACATTAACGAACAACACATCCACAATATCGACGTCAGCAACTGGGTGAAGCAAGCCTATCCGGTCAAAGCTTACGGCATGGGCGGCCGGCGCATGCGCACCGGGCCGGATCACGGCGAAATTTTTGACCATCATTTTGTCGAGTACGAATACGAAGACGGCGCCAAAATGTTCAGCCAGTGCCGCCATTGGGAAAACACCGCCAGTAGGGTGACCGAGGTCTTCCAGGGCACCAATGGCTCCGCTCCCGAGCCCGGTGTACTTCTGACCAAAAGTGGCTATCCAATACTCGATTACGATGACCGGAAAGATCCCAACCCCTACCAGACCGAACAAGATCTGCTCTTCGATGCGATTGCGAAAGGGGAATATCAATTTGCCGATACCGAAAACGGCGCCAAAAGTACGATGACCGCCATTATGGGTAGGATGGCCACCTATTCCGGGCAGATCGTCACCTGGGAGGAAGCCCTCAACTCCGATATCGATTTGATGCCCGAAAGGTTGGCCTGGGATGCAAATCCGAAAGTGATGCCCGATGAAGAGGGTCGGTATCCGGTGGCGGTTCCGGGGGTGACGAGGGTGATTTGAGGGGCGGGATTCTAGATTCTAGATTTTG
>CAYWHT010000187.1:0-7745 GCA_964458135.1 uncultured Saprospiraceae bacterium
TCGCCAAAATACCCCTCCCAAAACATCAAAGAACTTATTACACAGTGTACTAGGCGTTGCGAAAACCTTCTCCAAAATCAAGTATGGACGAGGGGCCTTTAAATAATCATCCCGGCCGCTACCGTCTCGTGGGTGCTTTCATCGACGAGAATGACGCTTCCCGTGATGCGATTTTTGCGGTAGCTATCGTAATATAGGGGCTTGGTCGTACGGATCAATACCCGGGCGATATCGTTGACGCCGATGTTCAGGTCTTCCTGATTGCGGTGTAAAGTATTGATATCCAGCTTATAGCGAATTTCCCGAATGACACAGCGCGCTTCCTGGGTGGTGTGCAAGAGCGTGTACTTGCCGCGCAACTGCATGGGCCGGTCGTTGAACCAGCAAACCATAAGCTCGATATCCTGACCGGAATGCGGGCTGTTATTTTCCCGAACAATCATATCCCCACGGCTAATATCGATTTCACCGTTTAGCAGAATCGTTACGGACATGGGCGGGTAGGCTTCTTCGACTTCTCCGTCAAAAGTATCGATCTTCTTGATCGTGGTTCTCAAGCCACTGGGCAAAGCCATCACGGCGTCGCCCTTTTTGAATACCCCGCCGGCGATACGCCCGGAATAGCCGCGGTAATCGTGGAAATCATCGGTATTGGGGCGCAGGACGTATTGCACCGGAAACCGGCAGTCAATAAAGTTATGGTCGCTACCGATGTGCACATTTTCCAGGTAATAGAGCAGGGTAGAACCTTCGTACCAGTGCATGTTTTCGGAGCGTTCCACCACGTTATCTCCCTTTAGCGCGGAGATGGGAACAAAGTGTACGTCTTTGACGTCCAGTTTGTAGGAAAATGTTTCGAAATCCTCTTTGATCTGCTCGTATATTTCTTCCTCGTAATTGACCAGGTCCATCTTGTTGATGCACACCACCAGGTGCGGAATTTGGAGCAAAGAAGCGATGAAAGCGTGGCGGCGCGTTTGTTCCAGTACGCCTTTGCGGGCGTCGATCAGGATGAGGGCTACGTTGGCCGTGGAAGCTCCGGTAACCATATTGCGGGTATACTGGATGTGACCGGGCGTATCGGCAATGATAAACTTCCGGCGGGGCGTGGAGAAGTACCGGTAAGCCACATCGATGGTGATGCCCTGCTCCCTTTCGGCTTTCAAGCCATCCGTCAGCAGGGCCAGGTTGACATCTTCTTCTCCGCGCTTCAAACTCGTGGCCTTCACCGACTCGAGTTGATCTTCGAAAATCGATTTACTATCGAACAGCAGACGCCCGATCAGGGTGCTCTTGCCGTCATCTACACTCCCCGCGGTAGTGAAGCGGAGGAGTTCCATATTTTCGGTTTCAATAACTGCAGACATAGGATATTATAATTTTTGGGGAATCTTCGTTCAACAAATTTGGGATTCGACTAAAAATATCCGCCTCGCTTGCGGTCTTCCATGGCCGTTTCGGAACGCTTGTCATCGGTGCGGCCGCCGCGTTCGGTAACGCGGGTGGCGGCCACCTCATCGATAATGTCTTCAATGGTGGTCGCCGCGGAAGGCCATACTCCCGTACAAGTCATATCGCCGATGGTGCGGCAACGGACCACCATTTCCTCCACCTTTTCTTCCTCCCGCTTTTGCATGAAGTAGCTGTCGGCCAGATAGGTGCCGTCACGCTTGAAGACGGGGCGCTTGTGGGCGAAATAGAGGCTGGGCAATTCCACCTTTTCTTTGGCGAGGTACATCCAGACATCGAGTTCGGTCCAGTTGGAAATGGGGAATACCCGAAAGTGTTCGCCTATATTTTTTTTGCCGTTGAAGAGATTCCACAATTCGGGGCGCTGGTTTTTGGGGTCCCATTGCCCAAATTCGTCACGGTGGGAGAAAAAGCGTTCTTTGGCGCGTGCTTTCTCCTCGTCGCGCCGGGCACCACCGAGGGCGGCGTCAAATTTGCCCTTTTCGAGCTCTTCCAGCAAGACGGCGGTTTGCAGACCATTCCGGCTGGCGTTGTAGCCTTTTTCTTCGCGAACGATCCCCCTTTCGATAGCTTCGGGCACCGACCCCACGATCAGGCGCACCCCCAGCTCTTCGATGAGGCGATCGCGAAATTCAATGGTTTCCGGGAAATTGTGACCGGTATCCACGTGTAACAATGGAATAGGTATGCGGGCCGGATAAAAAGCTTTACGGGCCAGATGCGTCATCAGGATCGAGTCTTTGCCTCCGGAAAACATCAGCACCGGATTCTCAAATTGAGCGGCCACTTCACGGAGTACGAAGATCGACTCCGATTCGAGTTCTTCGAGGTGAGTGAGATGGTAATTAAATTTCATGCTTCCGTTATTCAATTTTTGGTGCGGCGCGGTTCCGGAGGAACGGCCATCTGAATGATTTTAAAGCGAATTAATGGGCTCCCCGTCGCGGGACGGGGAAATCAAGGGCGTAATGCGTTCCAGAATCAAAGCCGTTGCTTCTTCCACGCTGCACGCATCGGTCTTGATTTCGATTTCGGGCGCTTCGGGCGCCTCGTAGGGGGCATCGATGCCGGTGAAGCCCTGGATTTCGCCGCTGCGAGCTTTGGCGTACAGCCCCTTGACGTCGCGATCTTCGCATACGGCCAGCGGGGCGTTGACGTAGATCTCGATGAAGTCTTCGGGGCCGATAATTTCCCGGGCCATGGCGCGCATCCGCCGGGTCGGGCTGATGAAGCTGTTCAGGCAGATGACGCCGCTGTGGAGGTACAACTTAGCCACTTCAGCAATACGGCGAATGTTTTCAACCCGGTCTTCGGGGCTAAAGCTCAGGTTGTTGTTAATCCCCGTACGGATGTTGTCCCCGTCGAGCACTTGAGCGAAATATCCCCCGGCGAAAAGCCTGCGCTCCAAATGGCGGGCAATGGTGCTCTTGCCGGAACCGGATAAACCCGTCAGCCAAAGCACCTTACTGCGCTGCCCCAACCGCCGTTCGCGGTCAGAACGCTGAATAAGTTCATCAAATATAGGATGGATATGGTTGGCCATGGAAATAAATACGATTTTCCATAAAAATTGCAAAATCAACGCTTAGGGGAGAAAAACAGTTGCAAAAGAACAAATATTTCCGGGATTTTCAGCGCTCCATCATCCGGAAAGCTTGCTCCTTTCGGTCTTACAACATTAGGATCAAAGTTCTTTTACGCGCTCTTCCGGTTTTTGTTTGCGGAAAAGCGTGCGAATTGATCCCCGTGGCACGGATTGCCAGGCGCGCTCGTGAAGATAGTAGAACAACAACTTCAAAACCAACTCCATGCCGGCAACCATAGTGGACTTCTCCAATGCGCCTTCCGTATCTTGAAAGACCAGGTAGGCCAGAATAAAGGTGGTGCCCGTAGCGATCACCCGCCAGGTTACCGCCTTGAGAATGCTTCTTACTTTAGATTCTTTTTCCATGGTGATCTGTCATTTGGGGATTGTAATGGTGATTTTTTCAGAAAAATGAAGATTGCCGCACAAAGTTAAGGCTTTCCCGACTAATGTTCTAATCAACTATCTTCATATAACGAAGTGATGCAATGTTAATGCGTTAATCTTAATGATGTTAATGTTTTCGGCAGAAATCATTATATTCGCCAACCCTAGGCACCAAACCCTTGTTAAGGGTTGTAGCTGCAGTATAAAAATCACAACCTGCGCTGAGTCCGGCTCGAACAAGAGAGGCCCCGGACTTTGTTGCAGCGACCGCGCCCTGATCGTCAAGGCTAGCCGCCGAATTTTTCAAAGTCACATTGCGGGGCACAAGCGCAAAATCCTGTGAACAACACAGCACAAGACTATATTTTTGTATTCCATAAATCAAAACCCTACACGAGCATATGGATAAAGACATCCGATCTATTCTCGAACAGCGCATCATGGTCATCGACGGCGCTATGGGCACTATGATTCAGCGCTACCAACTCGATGAAAAGGACTACCGCGGCGAACGCTTCGCCGATTACCACAAAGACATCAAAGGCAACAACGATATCTTATCCATCACGCAGCCCCAAATCGTGGAGGACATCCACCGCGAATACCTCGAAGCGGGCGCCGATATTGTGGAAACCAATACCTTTAGCAGCACCAGTATTGCTCAGGCCGATTACGACATGCAGGAGCTGGCTTACGAGCTCAACTACGAATCGGCCCGCATCGCCCGCAAGGTAGCTGACGAAATCAACCAAAAGACCCCCGACCGCCCGCGTTTCGTTGCCGGCGCCATTGGCCCGACTAACCGCACCCTCTCCATTTCTCCCGACGTTAACAACCCGGGCTACCGGGCCGTCACCTTCGACGAGCTTAAAGACGCTTATTACGATCAGGCGCGCGGGCTCATCGACGGCGGCACGGATATCCTGCTGATCGAAACCGTCTTTGACACCCTAAACTGTAAAGCGGCGCTCTTTGCCATCGACACCCTCTTCGAAGAACGCGGCATTCAGCTGCCCATCATGATATCGGGAACAATTACCGACGCCAGCGGCCGAACGCTCTCCGGCCAAACCGCCGAGGCATTCTGGATCTCGGTCAGTCACATGCCCCTGCTCAGCGTCGGTCTCAACTGCGCCCTCGGCGCTAAAGAGATGCGCCCCCACTTGAAAGACCTTTCCGAGGCCGCCAACGTCTACATCAGCGCTTATCCCAACGCCGGCCTGCCCAACGAAATGGGCGAATACGATCAGGCCCCGGAGGAAATGCGCGATTATATCCGAGACTTCGCCTCCAGCGGTTTTGTCAACATCATTGGCGGTTGTTGCGGTACGACTCCCGACCACATCCGCCTAATGACCGAAGCCGTGGAAGGACTACCGCCGCGTAAAGTGCCGGAAGCTTCACCCTATACCCAACTGAGCGGATTGGAGCCGCTGGTCATCCGTCCCGAAACCAACTTCGTCAATATCGGCGAACGCACCAACGTCACCGGATCGCGTCGTTTCGCCCGCCTCATCAGAGAAGAGGATTACGCCGAGGCGCTCTCCGTAGCCCAACAACAAGTGGAGGGCGGCGCCCAAATGATCGACGTCAACATGGACGAAGGGCTCCTGGATTCCAAAGAGGTAATGGTCGAATTCCTCAACCTGATGATGGCCGAACCCGATATCGCCAAACTGCCCGTCATGGTGGACTCTTCGAAGTTCGAAGTCATGGAAGCCGGTCTAAAATGCATTCAGGGTAAATCGGTGGTCAATTCCATCTCCATGAAAGAAGGAGAAGAACAGTTTATCGAACAAGCCAAAATCGTGCGTCGCTACGGCGCCGCCGTCGTCGTCATGGCTTTCGACGAACAAGGCCAGGCCGACACCACCGAGCGCAAAGTCGAAATCTGCAAGCGGGCCTACGATATCCTAACCCAAAAAGTAGGATACAACCCGCACGACATCATCTTCGACCCCAACATCTTCGCAGTAGCCACCGGCATCGAAGAGCACGCCAACTACGCCAAGTACTTCATCGAAGCTACCCGCCAAATCAAAGAACACTGCCCGGGCGCCAAGGTGAGCGGCGGCGTCAGTAATATCTCCTTTTCGTTCCGCGGCAATAATGCCGTCCGCGAAGCCATGCACTCCGCATTCCTCTACCACGCCATCCGCGCCGGCATGGACATGGGCATCGTTAACGCCGGCATGATCGAAGTATACGAAGACATCCCCAAAGAATTGCTGACGCTGGTGGAAGACGTCCTCTTCAACCGCAATGACGAAGCCACCGAGCAACTCACCGATTACGCCGAGCGCGTCAAAGGCGGTGGCAAAAAACTGCAAAAAGACCTCAGCTGGCGGGAAAAAGAACTCAGCGACCGGATTTCCCACTCGCTGATTAAAGGCATCACGGATTACATCATCGAGGATACCGAAGAAGCTCGCCAACAGTTCGATAAACCGCTGGAAGTCATTGAAGGCCCCCTCATGGATGGCATGAATATCGTAGGCGACCTTTTCGGAGAAGGTAAAATGTTCCTGCCCCAGGTGGTGAAAAGCGCCCGCGTAATGAAAAAAGCGGTGGCCCACCTGACCCCCTACATCGAAGCGGAAAAAGCCGAAGGAGACGAGGACACCAAAGGGAAAATCCTGCTGGCCACCGTAAAAGGAGACGTGCACGATATCGGTAAAAATATCGTCGGCGTCGTCCTGGGGTGTAATAACTTCGAAGTTATCGACATGGGCGTCATGGTGCCCACTCAAAAGATCCTGGACAAGGCCAAAGAGCAAAAGGTGGATATCATCGGCCTAAGCGGTCTGATTACCCCCTCCCTCGATGAAATGGTGGATGTTGCAAAAGAAATGGAAGACCAGGGCTTCACCGTCCCCCTGCTCATTGGCGGCGCCACCACCTCCAAAGTACACACGGCCGTTAAGATCGAACCCGGCTATTCCGGTCCGGTCGTCCACGTGCTCGACGCCTCCCGCGCCGTATCGGTGGCTTCCAGGCTACTCGACAAGCAGGAGGATCGACGCAGCAACTACATCCTGGACATCAAGCAGGATTACGAAAAGGTGCGCGAGCAACGCAGCAAACGCAAAACCAAAAAGACCTACCTCAGCCTGGAGGAGGCGCGCAGCAACCGTATGGAGTTGGACTGGTCGTCCTACAAGCCGCCAAAGCCCAAAATGCTCGGGGTTGAAGTTTTCGAAGATTATTCCCTGGAGGAATTATCGGAATTTATCGACTGGACGCCTTTCTTTACCAGCTGGCAGCTGAAAGGTAAATTTCCGGACATTCTGGAGGATGAAGTCGTCGGACTGGAAGCCCAAAAGCTCTACAACGACGCCCGCAGCATGCTGCGCCGCATCATTGACGAAAAATGGCTGCAGGCCAAAGCCGTCATCGGATTATTCCCCGCCAACCGCATTGGCGATGATGATGTGGAAGTCTATACCGACGATACGCGCGAAGAAGTCAAACATAAACTGCACTTCCTGCGGCAACAGCGCAAAAAAGCCGCGGGCAAACCCAGCTATTGCCTGGCCGACTTCGTAGCGCCACGACGGGAAGCCATGAACAACGGCGCTTCCGCCAACGCTTCCGACTACATCGGCGCCTTCGCCGTAACGGCCGGTGTTGGCATCGAAAAGTGGGTCAAGAAATTCGAAGCCGATCATGACGACTACCACGCTATTTTGCTCAAGGCGCTGGCCGACCGTTTGGCCGAGGCTTTCGCCGAACGCATGCACCAACGCATCCGCACCGAATTCTGGGGCTATTGCCCCGCAGAAGCCCTGGAAAACGACGATCTCATCGCGGAGCGCTATCAGGGCATTCGCCCCGCGCCGGGCTACCCCGCCTGCCCGGAACATACCGAAAAGGGCACGCTCTGGAAAATGTTAAACGTGGAAGATCGCATCGGCATCAGACTGACCGAAAGCTACGCCATGTTTCCGGCCGCTTCCGTCTCCGGATTTTATTTCGCTCATCCCGAATCCCGCTATTTCGGGCTGGGAGAAATCAGCAAAGATCAGGTGGATGATTACGCTCAGCGCAAGGGCATGAGCCTGGAGGAAGCTCAAAAGTGGCTTTCACCCGTATTGAATTACGATGCGTAATATTTGACTATTCGTCTTTGGTCTTTAGCCGCGAGACGGCGGGCTACTCGTGCTCGTGATGACAGAGCGGAAAGCTTTTTGTTTTGCACGCGCAAGCATGGCGTGCAACATTTACCTCGACCTTCAACATGCATAATCCAGGTTATAGTCTGACAACTCAGGATTTGTGAAAATATGACGCCGCTATTTTTTCG
>CAYWHT010000188.1:0-7144 GCA_964458135.1 uncultured Saprospiraceae bacterium
GAACGGCCACTACCGGATAGCCTTTCGGGGCGTACTTTTCGTGCAAGTCGATAATGCGCTGTTCGCTGGCTACGGCGTAGGGGCAGGTATTGCAGGTAAAGATGAGGATGTAACCTTTCGGATCTTCCCCCTTGGCGTCTTTGATGCTTTGCAGGGCGTACATTTTGCCATCCACATTCTTAAGTTCGAACATGGGCGCCTTGTCGCCAACCGTGACGCCACTGGTTTCGGAGGCCTGGACGGCTACGGATTCAGCACCGGCCTCTTGCTCGGTGGAAGCAGCGTCCTTGTTTTGCTCGGGGGCGGTTTCGCTACTGCAGGAGAGCGTCCAAACGCCCAAGACAAGTAGAAGAATCAATTTCAGGTGATTCATGATTGCCAAATTTGTGATTAGAATGAATGAAATAAAAATTGTTACCGGAGTTTTTGGAAACCCGCCATTTATAAATGGTGTGGCAACCCATATGACTTTCGGATCAGGACTGGAATTGCGCTAGTAATTGATGGAGCTCTTCGAGATCCTCCACTTTGCCGTTTACGAAGCGCCGGTTTTCCCCCCGGTAGATAATAGTGGCGGGTATCGCTCCCGTCCATTCCGGGGATACTTTATCGATCCATTCGTTGTGTTTGCCGTCCAGGAGCACTTCCACCCGGGATTGCAACTGACGTTCCTTGATAAAGGGCGCCAATTTGGATTCCAGTTGGCGGGGAAAATCCAGGCTTACGAGAATGACTTTTACTTTTTGGCCGGCCACCGATTGGTTGAGCGCTTCAAAATAGGGCAATTCGGCTACGCAGGGCTTACACCAGGTCGCCCAGAAGTTGATCACGTAGGTGGTGTCGTTCTGCCGGTGGAATAAGGGCTCGATGCCGGAAAACTTTTGGTAAACGGGAACGGCGCCGTATCCTTCAATTCGCAGAATGGTGTCGGGCTGGGGTTTGGGTGTTGTACTGACCTGGCCGTTCTCTTCGGAAGGAGATGCTGCTTGGGATGTTGCGCTATCTTTTCCGGAGGTAGAGGATTGGCAGCCGGCAATAAGGAAGAATCCGGCGCACCAAAGCAGAAAAGTGCGGATGGGGGCAATTCTCATGTCGGTGAATTTGTTGAAGCTTAAATTGCGTTTGAAATTAATAAATTTTTACCGTGGCAAGTTGTTAACCAATCGTTAATGGTGTCCGGAAACGGAAAGAAGGCGGTCTCAGTCCGGAAAACTGGATTCGGAAGGGCTTTTACCAGAACTCGAAAATGTTGTGCCGGGCGGCGTCAAGTTTTCGAGGATAGCGTGAAAAAGCACCAGTTCTTTTTGTAGATCGGGATGCTGTTCTAGCATTTGCTCAAAAGCTTTGCGCTCGCAGGTACTCATCGTTCTTTGGAGGTACCGCCTGGCGTCGTCCATTATGTCTTCAAGTCGAATCAACTTCTTTATCCTTAAGTCGCTCATCGAGGAGGGCCTTCAGTTTTTTCCGGCAGCGTTCGTGCCGTTTTTTGAGGGCGACCTCTTTGATGTTCATAAGTTTGGCAATATCGGTTAGGTACTCCCCTTTCATCCAATACCGGATGATAAGGTCTCTACAGGGCTCATTCAATTCGTTTATGGCTGCCCACAATTGTTCTGCTTGTTCCCGAAGGAGGAAGTAGTAATCCGGGGCTTGCTGTGCATGGTTTTCCAGGCGTTCCCAAAATAAGACATATTTGGCGTGATTGTCAGATCTGCGCCGGTTTTTGCGCAGTTCCATCAGCACCAGGCGCCGGGCAATGGCGAGGAAATAGGTTTTTAGTTGGCTGATATTGGAGTCATACGCTCCTTTTCGGACGGCCCGCATCACAATGAGGACAGCATCATTGAGGATATGTTCCGGCTCTACGCATTGCCCCGATAACTTGCTTGTCAGGTATTGCACGCTTTCCCGATAAGTTATTCTCATACAGGTAGCCGCAATATTGTTTTGGGATTCATCCTCGGAATTAATTAGGCGCAAGAGTGTTTGCTCACTCAACTTTCTAGGGGTCATTAGGTGAACGGCTTTAGGGGGTAATGGATACATTGCAAAGAAAGCGAGTGTAAAATAAAGTAAAAATGCTACATATCCTTCATTGAGCAAGCTGATTTGCGAAATTTTCTCGAAGATCCGTTATGGTGCGGAGTTTCAATTAATGGAATAGCGCAGTCCCATTTTTTCCAAAGCGACGATCAAGCCATTGGCGGCGTTAACTTTCTTTTCTTTGGCCACCATGGATAGTTTCAGCCGGTTGGAACGGTCAATAAATTCCACCCTCAGGCGGTGAGGCCCCTGATGTTCACGGCAGAGGTGATCGATGCGGTCGACAACTTCCTGCGTGAGTTGATCCATGGGTAGTTTTAGGGTGATGGATTGGGTCATACTTTCGGCTATTCCTTCCAGGAGCTTAATTTCCTGGATGCGAAACTCCGGCTGATCATCGCGCCACCCTTGTTGGAATTTTCCCTTTACGAAAAGCGCCTTGCCTTCTTCGAGCAAGTGCTTGTACTTCTGGTAATCTTCCCCGAAGAGTTTAAATTCCATGGCTCCGTGGTAATCGCTGAACTCAAAAATACCCCAGCCGTTGCCGTTTTTGGAAATCCGGTGGCGGGCGCCCGTAATGATGCCCGCCAGTTGCAGGCTGGGGCGCTGCTGGTAATGGTCCACCTGATTGATCGGACAGGTCGTAAAACTTTTGACTTCGAGGCGGTAATCATCCAGGGGATGGCCACTTACGTAAATGCCGGTAACGTCCTTTTCGCGATTGAGTTTTTCCAGCAGGCTCCATTCGCGACATTCCGGCATCTTCGGTTCGGGGATCATGATATCTTCGGATTCCCCAAACAAGGAAACGGCCGCCTGAGCTTTTTGCGACTGGTAGGCGTTGCCGTAACGCACGGCGTGTTCGACCAGGGTTTCGAACTTCTCGGAAGGCGCAAAATACTGCGCCCGGTGCGTATCGGCGAAGCAGTCGAAGGCGCCACCGTAAGCCAGGCTTTCCAATACTTTTTTGTTGATGGCTTTGAGGCTAAGCCGGCGCATCATGTCAAAAATGCTTGCGAATGGTCCTCCCGATTGTCTTTCTTCCACGATTACCTCCACCGGGCCTTCTCCTACCCCTTTGAGAGCCGAAAGCCCGAAACGGATATGGCCATCCTGGTTGACCGAAAAATTGGAAACGCTCTCGTTGACCGAAGGGCCCAGCACCCGCAGGCCCATGCGTTGGCACTCCTGCAGGAAGAAAGTGATTTTGGAGATGTCGTTTTTATTATGGGTGAGTACGGAGGCCATGAATTCGGCCGGGTAATGGGCTTTCAGGTAGGCGGTCTGGAAGGCGACGAAAGCGTAGCAGGTAGAATGAGACTTGTTGAAGGCGTAGGAAGCAAAGGCTTCCCAATCTTGCCAGATTTTTTGCAACTTCTCCTTGCTGTGTCCGCGTTCCATCCCCCCTTCGATAAACTTGGGGTGCAGTTCATCGATGATGTGTTTTTTCTTTTTGCCCATGCCCTTGCGCAGCATGTCGGCCTGCCCTTTGGTGAAGCCCGCCAGCTTTTGGGAGAGCATCATCACCTGCTCCTGGTAGACCGTGATGCCGTAGGTATCTTTGAGGTACTCCTCCATTTCGGGCAAGTCGTAGGATATTTCCTCCCGCCCGTGTTTGCGCGCAATAAAGTTGGGGATGTATTCCAGCGGCCCTGGCCGGTACAGGGCGTTCATGGCGATGAGGTCTTCGAACTGGGTGGGCGCCAGCTCCTTCATGTAGCGTTGCATTCCGGTACTTTCGTACTGGAAGATGCCGATGGTTTCTCCACGTTGGAAGAGTGCATAGGTCTTTTCGTCATTTAGGGGCACTTCTTCGGGATCGATTTCAATGCCGTGGGTTTCCTGGATCATACGCACGGCATCTTTAATGATGGTGAGGGTTTTGAGGCCCAGAAAGTCCATTTTCAAAAGGCCGGCGTCTTCGGCCACACTATTATCGAACTGGGACACCAGCATGTCCGAGTCCTTATCTACTTTTACCGGCACGTAATTGGTGATCTCGTCGGGGGTGATCACCACTCCGCAGGCGTGGATCCCCGTATTGCGTACGGAGCCTTCCAGCTTTTTAGCGGTTTGAATCATTTGGGCGATCTGATCCCCGCCTTCGGCCAGCATGCGGAATTGTTGAGCTTTTTCGAGATCCTCCGCGTTGAGCGCGTCTTTGAGTTTGGGGTCCACATCGCCGTCGGCCAGCACTTTTTTCAGGGTGGCTTTCAAGTGCGTGGGAAAGGTTTTGGCCACGCGGTCGACTTCGGGCAGCGGGATATCCATGACGCGCCCCACATCCCGCAAGGAAAGCTTGGCGGCCATGGTGCCGTAGGTAACGATTTGGGCTACCTGGTTGCGCCCGTATTTGTCGATGACGTAATCGATGACCTTTTGGCGGCCCTCATCGTCGAAGTCGATATCGATATCCGGCATGGAAACGCGCTCGGGGTTGAGGAAGCGCTCAAACAGCAGATCGTATTTGATGGGATCGACATTGGTGATGCCGATGCAATAAGCTACCGCCGAGCCGGCGGCCGAACCGCGGCCGGGCCCCACCGACACCCCCATTTGACGGGCGGTGTTGGTAAAGTCCTGCACGATGAGAAAGTAGCCGGGATAGCCGGAAGCTTCAATGACGCTCAATTCGAAATCCAGGCGTTCCTTGATCGCTTGCGATACCGTTCCGTAGCGGCTCCGGGCCCCTTCGAAGGTGAGGTGGCGCAGGTAGCCGTTTTGGTCTTTAAAACCCTGCGGCACCGGATAGGCGGGAAGCAGGACGTCACGGGCCAATTGCAGGGGCTCGATCTTATCCAGGATTTCCAGCGTGTGATCCAGGGCTTCGGGCACATCCCCGAAAAGTTGCCCCATCTGCTCCTGGGTTTTAAAGAAAAAGTCGGAGCTCGGAAATTTAAAGCGTTTTTCTTCTTCCAGCAGGCTGTTGGTGTTCACGCAGAGCAGGATATCGTGCGGGTTAGAATCTTCTTCGTCGAGGTAATGAGAATCGTTGGTGCAGATGACCTTGACGTTGTATTTGCGGGCCAGCACCAATAGTTGTTGATTGACATCTTCCTGGCTGATCCCCAGGCCGTCGATGTCATCGAGCCCCCGGTGACGTTGCAGCTCGATGTAGAAATCTTCTCCGAATACATCCAGCCACCAGCGGAGCTTCTTTTCGGCCTCTTCCAATTTTCCCTTAATGATGGCCTGCGGCACTTCGGCGGCGATGCAACAACTCGTCGCGATCAGCCCCTCGTGGTATTGCAGGATCAATTCCTTATCGATCCGGGGAAATTTGCTGTACAGGCCTTCGATAAATCCCAGCGAGCACAATTTGGAAAGGTTGACGTAACCCGTCGGGTTCTTGGCGAGCAGCAACTGGTGGTAGCGATCGTCTTTTTCGCCTTTCGCCCGGGAAAAAGTTTTGCGGCGCCGGTCTTCCACCAGGTAAAATTCACAACCGATGACGGGTTTGAGATCCCGTTTGTTGGCCTCCGCTACAAATTTGAAGGCGCCGAACATGTTGCCGTGATCCGTAAGCGCAACGCCCTGCTGGCCATCACGCGCCGCTTTTTCCATCATGGCCGAGATATCCGAGGCGCCATCCAGCAGGGAGTATTGCGTATGACAGTGAAGATGTACGAAACCGGGCATGGCAAATCTGATTTTTGGGCAGTACGTAATTGGATCAACCTAAAAGGACCTTTAAAGTAATACTTTGGGTGGGAGTAAGTGGCAACCTTTTTTCCACAAGCTGTGGATAAGCCGGATGTTGTATTCACAAATGCTTTAGCAATGTAATCATTTTGATTACATAAATCAAGAAAAACAACATGATTTAGCGGGAAAAAAAAGAATAGCGGCCGCGGGAGCTATTCAAGCCTCAGCGTACTTCCGGATAAAGTGCGTCGCATCCCGCACCGTTTCAATTTTGGCGACCTCTTCGGGGGTAAGATAAACGTTAAACTGGGTTTCCAGCTTAATGATCAACAGCATGAGATCGATGGGGTCGAGGAAGAGATCGTCTTTAAGATGGGTGTACGGAAAAATCTGCGAAGACGGAACGTTCAGCGTCCATCCGATAACCTCGATAATGCGTTCTTCCGTGGAGAGTTGTGTTCTGTTTGCCGCCAATGGATTAGACATTTGATCGATTTAATAGTAGAGGTTGTTGGCCGGAAACTCGCCCGGGCGAATACCCGCCGGATCACCATTCCTAAACAGGATGATCCGAATCATTCCCCTCCCCTATTTTGACAATAAGCGGGGGTGCGATTCCGGCAAAACTTTAACCCGGATTATGCAGGAATCGATCTATTACGCGGCGCCATTCCCGGCCGTCCTTGCCCTCCGCCGCTCAACGTATGCGGGGATGCGCCTACGCGGCTCATTCCCGCGAAAGACCAAGCCTGACAACCAGTTGCGCCGCTCAGTACGAAAAACTCATGCATCATTCGGGTTAACTTTAAGTAGAACGCGCAATCCGGTAT
Organism: uncultured Saprospiraceae bacterium; assembly: GCA_964458135.1. Classification (GTDB taxonomy): domain Bacteria; phylum Bacteroidota; class Bacteroidia; order Chitinophagales; family Saprospiraceae; genus CAYWHT01. The sequence continues at coordinate 6,519 of CAYWHT010000188.1, forward strand.
TATTGCTGTCTCATAGAACGCCCGCTCTACTCTCTTTGTTCTATGTTTTTGGCCGGCTTAAAGTTGTCCGCTACAGGGAATAATTGGGACCGAGTTCACCGGATTTTTCTTCGTAAAACCGGTCGATCAGCTGCACGACTTCCGCCGGGCTATCCGTAATCGGCAGGAGGTCCAAATCGGCAGGATTGATATTTTGACTTTCTTCCAGCATTTGTTGCTGCATCCACTGTTTCAGCCCCGCCCAATAATCCTTACCCACCAGCACGATAGGCACGGGGGTAATCTTTTTGGTCTGGACCAAAGTGAGCACTTCGAACAGTTCGTCCATGGTGCCGAAACCGCCGGGCAAAGCCACAAATGCCTGAGCGTATTTGACAAACATTACTTTTCGCACGAAGAAGTAACGAAAACTCAGGTTCTTGTCGTAATCTACGTATTGATTCGTACCCTGCTCGAAGGGAAGGTCGATATTTAAGCCTACGGATTTGCCTCCGTAAAGAGAGGCGCCTTTGTTGCCGGCTTCCATAATGCCTGGACCACCACCGGTAATGATGGAATACCCCTCCTCAGCGAGTCGGGAACTGAGTTTTTCTGTCAATTGATAATATTTGTGATCGGGCTTGGTT
>CAYWHT010000188.1:7154-7723 GCA_964458135.1 uncultured Saprospiraceae bacterium
TTGCCGGCTTCCATAATGCCGGGGCCTCCTCCCGTGATAACCCCGTAGCCCGCTTCGGTAAGCAAGCGGGCAATGTCTACCGCTTTTTGGTAGAAGGGTTCATCGGGTTTGGTGCGGGCCGACCCGAAGACGGACACGCAGGGGCCAATCTGATTCATCGTTTCAAAGCCTTCCACAAATTCCGAAATCACCTTGAACATCGTCCAGGAATTCTCTCCTTTCATATGTCTTCCCCAGCTACGCATGGAATGTTTGTGTCCGGGCTCCAGCTCGTTTTTATGGATCATTTCCGGTAAATTTTTCCTTTAAAGCTACAAAAAGGGGCCTTCGCTATAAATATTTTATGCGACGACCCCTTTAACAATTCGGATAAACGGTTTCACTATGCGAAGTAAAAGCTTTAGATCCAGGAGGTAAAAGATCTTAGGAGCTTGCTTTTAATGCCGAAAATGACCAGATTGAAATGCTCCCGAAGCCATTTTTGAAGCGCTACATTCAAAAGTGGGGTGCAACTCTTGAGTAAAAAAATGAAGGGAAGTTCCATAGATGGTCCTTTGCAGGTCAAAGGG
>CAYWHT010000189.1:0-7722 GCA_964458135.1 uncultured Saprospiraceae bacterium
TTTTGTATTTGAATTGATATGATTTTGCAATGCTGATAATTTTTAGGTTTGCAAATAGAAATATAGTGCAGCAGCCGAATTGAAAACACCGCGGTTATCTATTTCATCTACCTGCAGAATATGAAGGACCAGCTGGTCATTGGTTTGCAACCTTTGAAGAAAGAATTGAACTTATAAGAGATCTACTCTCCAACCAACTCAAACTCATCCACCTCCTCCAGCGTATCCGGATTAAGTACTTCCACCCGGATGGCCTTCCCATCCACGTGAAAGAGCACCAGGGCATTCTGTGTCGTAAAGTTGCTCACATCCGCCGACCAGGGCGTTTGTTCCTGGGCGTAGTAGGGCGCGCCCGCGGCCCCGTTGTTGATTTGGTAAATAGTGCGCGACAGCTGGATCGTATCGAAAAAATAGGGGTCGGGATAAATATCGGTCTCCGGCGACAGGCGGAGGCGGTTGTAGTTGTGCTCGTCGCCCGTTAGGATGGCGCGTACTTTGCTACTCTGGTTGACGAGCAGATCGAGGTACTGGTCGCGCCGTTCGATGATGCCTTGGGCCAGCGCTTTACCGTTGACAAAGGGGCGAAAACCGTTATCTCCGCGGTACCACATATCGTCGCCAACGTGGCCGCCGTTGGGAAAAGCCGGCGTATGCTGGGTGACGAAAACGTGGTCGATGTTGTTATCGTTTTCCAGCGAATTAAGGGTGGTTTCCAACCAGGCCAGTTGCTGATCCATCAAATAGCCGTGCATATTGCCACTATGGGTGCGCAGGTGCTGAGTGGAAGGGGCGTAAAAATAATCGGAGTTGAGGACGATGACGGCTACATTGTCGTAGGTATAGTAGAATACGTTTTCCCGGTAGGATGGAAAGTCGGTTTGATCGGGATTGGGATCGTAGACTGCTCCGTCTTCCGAATCGGGGCCGTTTTCCGGGTTGGCGAAGTTGCGGGCGAATACCGCTTCGGCGGATTCGGTGGCGTAGGGAAAGCGATCGATCAGGAATGTTTGCTCTCCGGAGCTATCCTGAAAAATGCGCATCAGGGCTTCGTGATTGCCCATACTGATGTTGATGGGGAGGTAATGCGCAAAAGGCTGTACGGCCCGTTTCCAGTTGGCGTATTGCAAGTCGGTTTCTTCCGGACTGGTGAGGTAGCCGTTGATCAAATCGCCCGAGAATTGCATAAAGCTGGCCTTCTGCTGGGTGGCCAGGGCCAGCATTTTCTTCATAATGTAATAGTTGGCGCCGTAGACGTCGCGCTCGCCGCCCCCCTGACCGGCGCGGGAGTCGCTCGTGTACGCGAAGGTAAAAGGCTGCCGGCTGCCGGGCTTCGGGGCGGTGCGGAAGGCGAATTGATAGGTGCGGTTGCCGATGGCAATGTTATAGCTGTGATCCGCCGCCGGGCTGAGGTCGTGCAGGTCAATTTCGTGATGGGTAGTGGCTGTGGGGCTGTTGAAGTCCTTTCCTTCACAGCTGACCGTCGCCCGAATACTATCATTCGTGACAAAGGAGAGGGTGGCGCCGTCGGGGCGCAGCTTGCTGACGAAGGGGCCTTCAATGATGACCGTGTCAATCGTGAAGGGCCCCGTACCCTCAAAGCCGACGATGCCGTCGTATAACATCTGGCCGGTGCTGTCGATCACCCGGTAGCCAATCGTGCCCTGGCCGCTTTCTTTCCAGCCGATCATATCGTACAAGCCGCTCAGGTTATCGATAATTTCGATTTCGGCTTTGCCGGCTTCGATGGTGGAAGGGTTTTTAAAAAAGACGGGTTGCGGATGGCGGGAATCACCGTAGGGAATAAAGCCATAGTGGAGGGTGCCCTTCGGCAGATCCCCAAAGTCGAAAGCCAGGCCGGTATCGGTGCCTTGGGGCTGTCCCTGCATTTGTTCGAGCGTGTAGCGTGGAGCCCGGACCACTTCGTAAGCCCTCTGGGAGTCGCGGGTCAGAAAGTAGAGGCTATCTCCTTCGGTGTAGAGGTTGGAATGGACGGCCGGGATTTCCGGACTGGCGGGTTGAGCGTACAAGGCAAAACTGATCAAAACGGCCATTAAGATCAAGGGGAACTTCATAAGCTTACTTTTGAAAAAGCTAAAGTAGTAGTTAATCCGCGCTTGCACCAACGGTGTACTTTAATTTGGTGTAAATTCACAGGGGGTTGACGTACAGGTTTTCCGAAACTTTTTTCGAAATGGTTAGCTCCCCCGCTGGATGCTCTAGGATCATGGACCCGTCGAAGTCAAATACCTTACGGATGGTGATGCGGGTGCCGAGCAAGAGTTGGTTTTGTTCCAGGTAGCTGAGCAGTTGCCGGGAATCTTCTTTGACGCCGTTGATGATTGCCTCCGTATTCGGGGGCAGTTCCCGCAGCAGCATTTGGTTGCTAGCGTGAAAGTTGCCCTCCCGGTCGGGGATGGGATCACCGTGGGGGTCAACGCGCGGGTTGCCCAGAAAGTCATCGAGCCGGTTGATAAGCTCTTCGGATCTAATGTGCTCCAACTGTTCGGCAATGTCGTGCACCTCACTCCAGTTGAATTTAAGTTTATCGACCAGGAAGACTTCCCAAAGACGGTGCTTGCGCACGATGTCGACCGCAATCTTTCGCCCCCGGGATAAAAGCCGGACCCCCTGGTATCGTTCGTAAGCGATAAGTTTTTTCGTCGCCAACTTTTTGATCATATCGGTCACCGATGCCGCGTTGATATCGAGCTCCTCGGCGATGGCGGAAGTGCTGATGTTGCTCTCATCCCCATCCGACAACTTAAAAATGGCCTTTAAATAATTTTCCTCAATCTGCGAATTCATCAATGGGGCCTTTTGTGCAAAACTAATGAAAAAACTTTTTAGATAATCCTAAACTTCCTTGAGATTGATGACGAAACCGCAGGGTGAGGTAACCTTCCGTCGGGGAAAACAATCGCGCCAGTGCAAACAAAAACCCGGCGACTACGGCCATGGCGCCGGCAATCGAACCATCGAGTAGCAATGCCAGATAATATCCCCCCAGGGCCGAAAGGACGCCAAATAAGGCGGTGAGCCAAAGCATGTGCGTCAGGCGCCTGGTCAGCAAATAAGCCGTAGCCGGTGGCACGATGAGAAAAGCCACCACCAGGATGGCCCCTACTGATTCAAAAGAGACAACGGTAGTCACGGAAACCGCGCTCATCAACAGGTAGTGCCAAAAGGCGGCCGAAATACCCAGGGAAGCAGCGAATTCGGAGTTGAAGGTCGTGATCTGCAATCCCTTATACCCCAGGGTGATCATCAATAAAACCAATAGCAGCGTGCCACCCATAATCCAAACATTGCGGGGCCCCAAACTGCGACCGGCTTCGGTAAACCATAGGTCGAGCGGAACGTAGGCGATCTCTCCGTATAACACACAATCCTGATCGAGATCTACTTGCCCCGTATATAAAGATATAAGTATGATCCCAATGGCGAACAACCAGGTGAAGGTGATTCCGATTGAGGCGTCGGTTTGCAGGCGCGCCCGCTTGTAGAACCACTCGATCATGACGGTGGTCAGCACGCCCAGGGCGGCTGCTCCGGCCAGCATCGGCAATACTTCCCGGGATTCGGCGATCAAAAAGGCCAGCACGATGCCCGGTAGTACGGCGTGCGATATGGCGTCGCCCACCATAGCCATCTTGCGCAGCACCAAAAAACAACCCAACAACCCACAGCTGAGGGCCACTAACGATACGGTAAGTATAATCCAGAATGCTTCCATAACCATGTTCCTTTTTGTTTTCCACTACCAACTACCCATTACCCGAAGCATACGGAATCTCACTAAAGTGCGGATCCACATCCGGTCGGTCCAATTCCTTTAGCAAGGCAGCTTCCACCTCCGGGGTCAGGATATGCTCGATGGCTTCGGCGCTGTTGTGCACGTGATCGGGCGCGATGCGCATGCGGCGGTTGAGGTATAGCTCCCAGAGCCGGTGCAGGCGAACGACGCGCCGGCTTTCCCGAAGCCCCTCGGGGGTTAGTTTCCAGTGATTGGCGTCGGTTTGTTGTAGCCAGCCTTTTCGTTGGAGCAACGCCAGCCCCTGGCGCAGCTCCCGCCGCGTAAAGCTCCGCCACTCCAGAAGTTCCTCCGGCCGGCGGGCCCGCTCGAAGGATTGGGGCTGCTCTGCGATCACGTAGAAGGTCTTGAGTAGGTTTTCGATCAGCATCTTGCGCGCATTGGCTCGCCGCAGTGTCACCCTGGCCAAAATACCCCGCTTGGGCGCCAGAATGACCGATCCCAGCGCCACCACCGAAAGTAGCATGACGATCCAGGGGCCGGTAGGCATGGCTGGGGCCGTGTAGGAGACGTATGATCCAAATAATCCCGACAACAGGCCGAAAAGGGCCGCCAGAATGACCATTACTTTGATGTTCTCCGTCCAAAACCGAGCCGCTGCCGCGGGCGTAATCAAAAGGGCGGCCATCAGGACAACACCGACCGCCTGTATACCGGTGGCAACCGCTAAAACGGTGATAGTGGATAGCAGGAATTCCAATAACCCGACCGGCAGACCGATGGTGCGGGCATAGTCCGCGTCGAAGGCGATAAGTTTGAATTCCTTGAAAAAGATCATGACCACCACCAGGAGGATAATGGCTACCGTGCTAAAAGTAAATACATCTTGGTGGGTCATTGATGCCGCCTTTCCAAAAAGAAACTGGTCTAAACCAGCCTGGTTGGCCGCTCCAGAATGTTGAATGGCCGTCAACATCAGGATGCCCAGGCCGAAAAATACACTCAGCACCAGCCCAATCGCCGTATCGGCTTTCAGCTTGGTCTTGTTGATGATAAAATCCATTACCAGTAGAGAGATCCACCCGGAAACTACGGCGCCCCCCAACAGGACGACCGGATTTTTTTGTCCGCTTAGGATAAAGGCGGCGCAAACTCCCGGGAGGATGGAGTGAGCGATGGCGTCACCCACCAGGGCGCGTTTACGTAAAAAAGTAAAGCAACCCACAATAGCCGCACTGGCCCCCAATAACATCGAGCCCATGGTTACCATTCGGACATTGGGGTCGGTAAAAGTGAAAAAGTCGGTCATGGCTTATCCTTGAAGGCTTTCTCGCGAATCGGAAAATCTTTTTCCTTAACGATATCCGACACCTTGGAAAGAATAGTTAATTGGCCACCGTAGGCTTCTTTTAGAAAATCAGGAGTGAAAACCTCGTCGCGCGGCCCGGCCGCCACTAAACGCGTGTTGAGCAGCACCATCCAGTCGAAAAACTGATAGGCCGTTTGCAGGTCATGGTGTACGACCACCACGGTTTTCCCCTGCTGCTTCATCTCGGCGAGTAATTGCAGAATAGCGTCTTCGGAGGCAGCGTCTACGCCCGCAAAGGGTTCGTCCATAAAGTAGAGATCGGCTTCCTGGGCCAGGGAGCGCGCGATAAACACCCGCTGTTGCTGACCACCCGATAGCTGGGAAATCTGCCGGTCGGCGTACTCAAGCATGTCTACCTTTTCGAGGGCCTCCTTGGCAATGCGCCGGTCCTCTTTACTGAGCCGGCGTAGCAGATTATTGCGCCGGTAACGCCCCATCAACGTGACTTCCATGACGCTGGTGGGAAAGTCCCAGTCCACGCTTTCCCGTTGGGGGACATAACTGATGCGATCCCGTACCTGGGATAGTTGCCGGCCAAATAATTTGACGTAACCGCTGCTCAAAGGCACCAACTGCATGATGCTTTTCAGCAGGGTCGTCTTGCCGGAGCCATTGGGCCCGATGATGCCAACTAGCCGGCCTCCGGGAACCTTAAAGTCGATATCCCAGAGCACGGGCCGCCGTTCGTAGCTGACCGTGAGATTATGAACCTCCAGGGCAGTGGGGGTATCCGTCTTTGTTTTATTCATCTTCTCGAATGTTTATCGATGGTTATCGGAGCGACTCGGTTATCGTATTGACGTTGTGCTTGACCATGCCCAAATAGGTTCCCTCCGGCGTACCTTCCGCCCCCATAGCGTCGGAATAAAGGGTGCCGCCAATTTTTACCTCGTGGCCTCGTTGGGCGCAGCCTTCCACTACGGCCTCCAGGGATTTACGGGGCACCGAGCTCTCCACAAAGACGGCTTTGACGCCCCTTTCGGTGATAAATGAAACCAACTGGGAAATGTCTTTGAGGCCGTATTCCGATACCGTGGAAATGCCCTGTAAGCCGCGCACTTCGATGTCGTAGGCCGCGCCAAAGTAGCCGAAAGCGTCGTGGGCCGTGATCATTACCCGCTGTTGCTCGGGAATGGTGGCGATTTGCTTTCCTACCCACTGGTGCAGGGAATCGATCCGCCGGGCATACTCCCGGGCATTTTTGTTCCAAACGGCACGCTCCTGCGGGAAATATTCGGCCATGGCGCTGCCGGCGTAGCGCACCGCCCGGGACCAAATAGACAGATCAAACCAGATGTGGGGATCGTAGGCGTCCGGGTAGTTGGTCGTATTGAGGAATAAGGAATCCGGAAGCCCTTCCGCTAGAGCCACTACCGCTTTGGTGCGGGACAAGCGCTCCAATACTTCTCCCATTTTTCCCTCCAGATGCAGTCCGTTATAGAAAACGATGTCGGCGCGGGATAGCCGCCGGAGGTCTCCCTGCGTAGCCTTGTAGAGGTGGGGGTCCACTCCCGGGCCCATCAAGGTGATGACTTGGGCCTTATCCGCTGCCACCTGCTCCAGCGCGTCGCCGATCATGCCGGTAGTGCAGACAATGGTTAGTGGCTCATCTTGACCGGAAGAAGCCGCATCGGAGGAGCAGCTCGCCAGAAAAATGGCGAACAAGATGCTAAAGACCAGAAGAAAGAAGGTATTGCGTCTCATAGTATTTTCCCTAACAAAAAAAGAAGTCTTAAGTTCTTTTAAAAAGAATTTCAAGTTGCAAAAGTAATAGGATTTTGGAAATAAAAACAAATAAAAAAGAGTTGTTGATTTATTTTTTAGGTAAAACTAAAAATAATTGGATTGGAAGCTTTATCTCATGTTTTTCCCAAAAAAGATTTTGATAGTTCCGTGAAATTGTGGATTATCTTTGCAGATAAGCGATTTCGGAGCATCCTAAAGCATTATTGGCATGCCCGTTCATTGGCGACAAAAGCTCCTGGCGGCCGTGGCCGTCGTACTGGCGATGCAGCTAAGCGTTTACTGGTTAACGCTTGGGGTGGGCGGGCATTGGATAAAACGGACGGCGCCCGAGCGATTGCGGGAGGCGGGCGAAAGGGGAAAAGTGGTGAAGCTGCGGTTTTCCCGCACCCAACTTCCGGCGGATTTGTATTGGATGGAAAATCACGAAAGTCGCTACCAGGGGCTGTTTTACGATATTCTCGAAAAGGTGGAAACGGCGGATTCCCTTTTGCTGCGGGCTGTACCGGATTACGGGGAAACCGAATTTTGGGAAAACGCCTACCGGCAGATGACCCGTCAGGATACGCCCGGCTCTCCAACCGGCGCTCAGTTGGCCTTATGGTTGGTCAAAGCACCTCTTCCCGCCGAATTGGGGCGACCGGTATTTATTGTTTCTCTTTTGGCCGGCCGGCCATTTGGGCATGCGCGGCTGAGTAGCCTACACGCCGCCGCCCCTCCCACACCTCCTCCCCGGTTCTAAGGCTTTACCTTACATTTTGTATGCATTTGGAAGGGAAAGTTGACGCGACTGGTATAAAGTCGATTTTCCAATTAAAACAGAACCTCTTTTGCCATGACCGGTAGGAGGGGCTAAAAT
>CAYWHT010000190.1:0-3532 GCA_964458135.1 uncultured Saprospiraceae bacterium
GCTATTCTCTGGGAAGCCCGAAGCCCACCAATCTTCAGTTGGTGGGTAGTTCACAAATTTACAGTGGAGGAAAACACCCTCAAAATGGAACGTGTGAAAGAAGATTGTCCCAGCCGGGGAGGAGAAGGAGGGATGGTATTTGCCCGGCAGTAAAATGTTGATCATCTCCCATCCGGTAAGATCGGTCCTATCGGCTGGAAGATCATATCCTTATTCGTGTGTGACAAAGGGCATTTGGTGGAGATAATGATCTGTTTCCACCTGTTGGAGAATAAAATCGGCCAAATCCGCCCGGCTGATGGAGGTAGAACCGCCTTCGCCAACCCATCCGACCCAATACTTGCCCTTACGAGCACCGTTGGTCAGACGCGGTCCCCGCACAATAATCCAATCCGTATCCGAGTTGCGCAGTACCTCCGCGTGGGCTTCGGCATCCTCCAAAACCTTCGGCAAAAACAACCGCATAAATCCACGGAAGAAGCGATCCATCAGCCCCGGCTGATCTTTTTCGAAAGGCAGGGCGCCACCGGACAGGCTGATAATTTTTTTGAGGCCGTGTTCCTCCATGGCCTCAACCATATGCTTGATCCCATCGGTTTGCACCCATTTGGGAGAACCTTTAACGTGCCCAATCAGGCTGACCACGAGATCCGTGCCCCGCACCGTCTCCGAAACCTTTTCCGGATCCAGCACATCGCCCGTGATGATTTCCAGCTTTTGGTCGCGCTGCGGAATGTTCCCCGGATTGCGAACCAGTGCTTTGACAAAATAGCCTTTTCCCAGGGCTCTTTTCAAAAAGGGTTGTCCCGTGCGGCCGGAGGCGCCGAAGAGTGCGATTCTTTTCATAGAGTGGCTTTTGTACCATTGATAACATCCTCTCTATTTTAATGTTTCGGCGCCCGCCTTTTCCCACACCCGGTTTGCCGGGATTTATAGTCCAACAACCCAGAATTTCGCTTCGCGTCTACTGCGTGGTGTGAAATTATGGCGCAGCTATTTTTTTAGCTCGCAAGTCCGGGTTAACCCAGCGAGCTGGAACTCCGAGGAGCGAAGCGACGATCAGCGAAGCTAAAAAGAGCAAGTCAGAAATCACAAATTTTGGGTTGGCGGGCTATAACTCGCCGCACCGGAACCCGGGAAACGGATTCTTCCGTATATTTGGCGAATTTCAAACAAAGTGTTGACCATGAAAAGAAGGTGTTCGCGATTCGTCATTTTGGGGTGCATTGCATTCTTTTTGGCCTGCACCCGCGAACCTAGCCCCATCGTCGGCGTCTGGGATAGCCGGCGCGGGAAGTTGTTCGTATTCCGGAAAGACAAAACCGCCCTCTGGATCACCGAGTCCGAAAGGGAAAACGACACCATTCGGGTAAAATACCGCTACCGCGATGACGTTATGCCTCATCAGTTGGATTTGTACGATATCCAATCCAAGTTGCCGGCCCCAAAAGGAATCTACGGCATCGTCAACATGCATGAGACAAATTGGATGTTCACCTGCGACTTCGAGCCGGGCGATGACCCTTCCGTTCGTCCCGACACCATGCACGCCACCGAAAAAGAAACTTACTGGCGCGTGGCTTATTAAGCCGGATTATGCAAGGGTTCTTAATTTTTGGGTTGGTGGATCATAATCCGGGCCCATCCGTTTAAAAACAGAAGTGGACCCCCCAAATTTAGGGAGCCCACTTCCAAAAACATTAACAGGCTAAGCTAAACAAACAAGTGCGTCGCTCTTAGCGTCGAGTCCGGATGATCTGCTTCGTCGTCAACTGACCTTCGTCATCTTCAATGATGAGCAAGTAGGCGCCCTCCTGTAGAGGAATGTCGCCCAAATCCAGAGTGAGTTGTTGGGATTTGCTGAGCCGGTCGTATTGCTGCTGGAAAAGTATGCGCCCGTTGGTGTCCGCCAGGCGGATGGTAACCGCCGCTTCCCGGCTTTGGCCCACTTTCAGGTTGAGCTGGTCGCCGCTGAACGGATTGGGATAAACCTGCACCGAGGCTCCGAATCCTTCGGAGGAAGCCGATTCCGGCAATGCTCTGCTGCTAATATAGCCGCCGCGCCGGGAAGGCTTCTCTTTTACAACTTCAAAACGGATCGTCAACGCCTTGCCTACTTTTCCTTCGGCCCCATCTTCGGTATAGGGCGCCGCTACGAGATAGTAAGTTCCTTCGTCCAGGCTACGGCCAGCGAAAGCACCGTTAGAGCGGTTGCTAAACAAGGCGTAAGGCGCTGTGTTTTCCGTTCGCCGTTCGATGGATCTACCGCGCTCGTCTTCCAGCACGAAACCTACGCTCTCTACATCCGCGCCCTTCACTTCCGCCCGAATGTTGAAGACCTGGAAGTTATCGTTGAGCTCGATAGTCGCACCGGAGGAAAGTGTTTTCACATCCGCTCCGGATAGGGGATCGACGAGCTTAAAGGCCTGGATTTCAAGAACCTGCTCTTTCTCGAAAACAGCTTGTAGTTCGGTGTCGCCGGTAACTTTGATAAATAGCGGATTATCCTTGCTGACCGTTTCACCGGAACGATTCGTCCACTTCACGAATCGATAACCCGGCATCGGCTCGGCAGTAAGTTTAACCAACGTGCCGGCTTCAAACGGTCCGTCATTGGGTTGAAGGTCTACCTGACCTTTTCCCTGGATATCAACCTCTACTTCAAATCGCTCTTCTTCTTGTTCTTTGATCAGTTCGAAATCAATGTGTTCGGAAATACCCTTCTCTCCACCTAAGTAAGATTTGGTGTAGGGCGTGGCCGTCACCCGGTATTTGCCTTCCCGGAACCGACGTCCGGCAAAAGACTTACCGTCGCGATCTCCAAAGAGGGTGTAAGGTGAAAAGTTTTCGGTTTTCACCGAATTAATGGGCCCTTCCAGGCGCATCTCCACACTGCCAGTCGGCTCGGGATTGGTTTTCGCCCGAATGGTCAGGAAGCGAGTCGGTAGATCCTCGAAATTGATCTTATCGCCGTCTTCGATGACGCCAATTACCTCATTTCGCTTGGCGTCGATCAGAACAAATTCTTTCACCTTCGGCAGCGCCGGCTCTTCTTTGAAAAGTTCAAATTGGATTGTCCGGGCGATGCCTTTTTCTCCTTTCAGATTGGCTTCGGTAAATGGCGTGGCCGTCAATTCGTATTTGCCTTCCCGGAACCGACGTCCGGCAAAAGACTTACCGTCGCGATCTCCAAAGAGGGTGTAAGGTGAAAAGTTTTCGGTTTTCACCGAATTAATGGGCCCTTCCAGGCGCATCTCCACACTGCCAGTCGGCTCGGGATTGGTTTTCGCCCGAATGGTCAGCAAGCGGGTCGGTAGATCCTCGAAATTGATCTTATCGCCGTCTTCGATGACGCCAATCACTGCATTGCGTTTCGCATCGATCAAAACGAATTCCACCACTTCAGGACGGTTGTCGTTAAAGACGTTCTCTTCGCAGATGGTGGGATTGGTCTCCTGCCAGTCGCTGGAAGCGTTACCTGCTCCGTCAAAGGAGATGGACTGCCCGTCGGCGAAGGCGTTCACGAAGTCGC
>CAYWHT010000190.1:3632-5230 GCA_964458135.1 uncultured Saprospiraceae bacterium
CGAGGAGCAGGTCGTCACACTTCAGCTCCAGGTTTTGCAGCTGTTCGTAGAGGCCTTTCTGACACAGCCAGAGGGTAGAGACATCAATGCCGAACCTGCCGACATTTTTGATTTCGATGCCCTGGGTGCCATCGGCGACCTCATTGAGGACGATGCCGCCAAATTTAGATTGGGCGGAAAGCACTTGCGGTAAGCTGAACAAAAGGAGTAATAGTACCCTTTCCAGCCATCGCTTGAATGGAGTGCTAAGTTCAAAAAACTTCATAGCTTTATAGATTTGAATAATAGAAATACCAATACCAGGAAAGCGTAGGACAAGACTACGTTTCCGAATTATTTATGTTGGTAGTACTTTTGGAAATAAGCAAGGATAGCTAACCTGATGCGAATACAAATATCCGTACAATAAAAATGAGACGAAACCTCTACGGGAAGGAATTGAGAAAAATCCCCCTTTAGGAGGGGGGGCAATCGTTCAATAAATTAAACTCAAAAGCAGCTCTGACGAGGCCGGCGGTGTTTTTGGCGTTCAGTTTACGCAGTAGGCTTTTGCGGTGAGAGATGACGGTCGTAGAACTAATGAATAGCTTTCCGGCAATTTGGTCGGTTGTGAACTCTTCCACGATAAGTTGCAGGATTTCTTTTTCCCGGCGGGTGAGTTTTTGGATGATATCGGGGGCTCGGTTGGAGGTGGGGTTGCATTTTTTCAGCACGCTGTCGGTGACCTCGCGGCTGAAATAAGATTCCCCCCGCATAACGGTTCTTACGGCTTCCAGCATTTCCGCCTTTCCGGTGTTTTTCAGGATGTACCCATCGACATCCGATTTAATCATGCGATTGATATAGCCGGATTCCCCGTGCATGGTGAGGGCGATCACCTTGATGCCCGATTTAATGCTTTTGGTTGCTTTACAGACTTCAAAGCCACTAACATCCGGTAAGTTGATATCCAGTAAAACCAGGTCGAAATTTTCCTCCTCAACCTTTCGGATAGCTTCCCGCCCCGATAGGGCACAGTCAATGTGAAAAGGTTGCTCTTTATCTTCTAGCAAGCGAATCAACCCGTCAATAACGATTTGGTGATCGTCAACGAGTAAAATACGCACGCTGTTTATAGGTTTTGTCATAGCTTCAGATTGTAGGAATATTTAAAAACAGTTTCAATTTCCACTAAAATTAATTTACAGGAATCCCCTCTAACTATAGTTCGGTATAAATCCCCATTTATGAGGATGCAGATCACTTACGGTTTAGATTCTACGCCATTTGGTTGTTGGTATTCAAAAAAGCGGATTGCAAAGGAATATCGACGGTAAAGGTACTACCTTCTCCCTTTCGGGAATCGATTGATAATTGGCCGTGGAGGTAGGCTACCCTGGATTGGATATTGCCCAATCCGAGACCATTTCCGTTGGAGGCTTTTTCCGGATCAAAGCCTTTGCCGTCATCTTCTACGATCAGGTTAAGGATGTTGTCTTCGATGGTTAACTGTACGATCACTTCCCGGGCTTCGGCGTGTTTGACGACGTTGCGCAGCAATTCCTGCACGATACGGTAGATGGTCACTTTAGCGGTATCCGTGAGGTGTTTGTCCAGTC
>CAYWHT010000190.1:5240-7715 GCA_964458135.1 uncultured Saprospiraceae bacterium
ATGGGAATGTCGTGGGCGCTGGAGGTCGTATTACAGAGCTCCCGGATGGTGTGTTCCAGGCCGTGTTGTTCCATGGCGCCGGGCACCATGTTGTGGGAGATTTCCCGCACGCTGCGGCAGGCGTCGTCCACCAGGTTTTCGGCGATTTGGTAGGTGTTGTTATGGCCCACTGGGGGCATTTCGTGGGCCAGGGCGTCCATGTGCATTTTGGCGGCTGCCAGGAGGGTGCCCATGCCATCGTGGAGGTCTTGGGCGATGCGCTTGCGTTCCTGCTCTTCTCCGTCCATTACGGCTTTTAGCCGCCGCGTTTCCTGTTCCTGCTTCATAACGGCCAGGCGTTGTTGATGCAGTTGCTGATTTTTACGGTAGATAAAATACAAAAAGCCGGCGGTACTGCCAACGAGGATGAGAACGATGGCCAGTAGGAGCAGTTGGTAATTTCGCCGTCGGATCTGGCTTTCCTGGCGTTCGATTTCTGCTTTGTGTTCTAAAAGCAACCGATCCTTTTTTTCCGTTTCGTAAAGCACCTCCAGCTCGTTGATCGTCCGGGCGTTTTCGTTGGAGAGAATACTGTCGTTCAGAGCGCTGTAAGCTCGGTAATTACGGTAAGCTTTCTCGTAATTGCCTGCTGCGGCGTAGGCCTCCGAAAGCAGGCGATTGACCTTTCTTTTAGTGTCGCGTTTATCCATTGCTTCACTCATGCGCAGGCATTCGCGCAACAGCGGAATGGCCTGGCCCAGCTTGCCCTGCTGGAGCTCCAATTCTCCCAGCACCAACTTTGCGTTAAGCGTGCCCAGCACATTTTCACTTCCCGTGCGCATTTCCAGGGCTTGCCGGACCAGCTCCCTGGCTTCCGAATAGTCTTTCTTTTGCTGGTAGAGTTTGCCCATTTCCAGCGTTACATCGGCGGCATTGATGCGGTGGTTGAGCTCCTGGTAAACCGTTAGGGCTTCCTGGTAAGCCCGCAATGCCTGGTCCACCGAATCCTGCTGTTGCAGGATAAAACCTTGGTGGCGCAGGTTTTGGGCTTCGGTAAGGCGTATGCCCTTTTCCCGGGCCAGGTGGATGGATCGCCGGGCGTAACGAGTGGCCATGGGCCAATGTTTTTGGGAAGCGTGCACCCGGGAGATATCGGTGCAAAGGCTCATGGTAAAGAAGGTGTCCTGAATGTTTTCCGCGAGTTGCAACGCTTCCATGAGATAAGACTGGGCCTCCGCGTAATCGCCCTTCTCGTTTAGCAGCCCACCCAATGAACTTAAATGGGTGATCCTTTTGGAGGGCTCCTGCCGGGGGGCGTCCATCTCCAAAAGTTTTTTGCTGTAGTAGATGGCCGAATCCAGCGCCCCCAGGGAATAATAATTGGTGGAGATCTGGTTGTAGATGGAGGCGATTTTTCCTTTCGCCGCGATGGCGGCCGCCTGCTTAAGGATTTGCAAGGCCCGGTCGTGATTGCCGGTACGGCTGTAGAGGATAGACTGGTTTTGGAGGATTTCCAGGCGGAGCTCCTTCAGGTTGGTTGGGTCGGCCAATACCAGCGCCTGCTCGTAAAGCTGGCCGGCCCGGTCGGTGCGGCCACCGGAAAACGCCATGCTGGCCAGCTTATTATACACTTTGGCCTGCCCTTCCGGCCATTGGAGTTGATCGAACAGTTGCAGCGACCTGCTCAAGTGTTTCTCCGCCTCGGTGGATGCTTCCTGCAAGTGCAGGGCTTCTCCGCAATAATAATGGGCCAGGGCCTGCCGGCCGGGGTCATCGGATAGCTCCAATGTACGCCGGCAGATCGATTGTATAGAGTCCAGATAGCCGGCCTTCAGCAAGCTTTCCATGCGCTTGGTAAAAGAATCGCTACGGCCCGGCCAGTGACCGGATTGACCGTTGACGGAGGCGAAGAAAAGCATCCAGCCAGTGAGCAACAGCAATATTCGGTTGGTCATATTTTTATATAATTGAGCGTAAAACCCATTGGTCTTCAGCCAATGGGATGAAAGCGAATGTTTTTTGAAATATTTTGTTTCAAATAGTTGCGATTTTGAATATTTTTGTGCATATTTATGTTGTCAGTAAAAGACAACGTAAGACTCCTAACGCTTTTTGAGCAGCGAGCTATTCTCTGGGAAGCCCGAAGCCCACCAATCTTCAGTTGGTGGGTAGTTCACAACGTCTATTCGGGGGTTCATGATTGTGGCCTTTCGGTAGTTGGTAATGTTCTTATTTATTCCGCACTATTGAGCAAAGTCCGAAAAGTTCTACTAAGTTAGCCCCAAAGCGGCCCCCCCTGAGACCTACTTCGCAGGAAAAATAGAACGAACGATTGCCGCTTTTCAACACTCGATCCGCACTTTCACCCGGCCGACGCAGGAGGACGAGCGCCATTCCTGCCGGCCCGCCTCCCGGAGGCTAGGAGTCACACACCTCTTTTTAGGCAGCCTGAAGGGCTGCCATAACTAAGCCCTGGGCATCGCCCAGGGTGAAAAA
>CAYWHT010000191.1:0-7627 GCA_964458135.1 uncultured Saprospiraceae bacterium
TTGAGTCGAAAATTGCAATTTGGAGGCCAACTACTAAACCCGCAATGGGTTCATAGCAAAAATAATGAGAAGCTATGGGAGCGTTCGATTACCTCTCCGTCCTCATTTCCATTGTCTTAGGCCTGGGCATCACTCAGCTCCTGGGCGGGTTTGGGCGTTGGCTCGAACAGCGGAAGGCATTAAAGGCTTACGCTCCGGCGATCGTTTGGGCCATTGCTTTGCTTTTGGTGCACGTGCAAACCTGGTGGTCCATGTTTGGGCTGCGGTATTGGGAGGAATGGACGTTCCTGCAATTCTCCGTAGTCCTGGCGCAACCGATCATTCTGTACCTGATGGCGGCCCTCGTTTTTCCCACTTCCACTTCTGACATGCGCGCAAATTTTTACCTCCAGCGCCCCTGGTTCTTTGGCTTGTTTTTAACCCTGCTGGGGGTAAGCGTAGCCAGAGACCTGCTTCGCCAGGGGGCCTTGCCCGAACCGGCCAATCTGGTCTTTCATATCGTACTGTTCCTCATCGGTATTCTTGGGTTAATTACCACTCGCCATCTTCATCACCGCATCCTGGCTTATCTGGTTTTATTGATGATGGTGGCCTACATCACCCTTCTTTTTTCGATGCTCGCTTAATCCATAGCCCTCCAGGTCGGAATGTGTGAAATTTGGCTTGGAGGGCTACAACTTATCTCCCAGGGGCAGCGCCACCCTTGCCTCCGCCTTCCGGTCTACCGGCTTCAACACAAACCGGTAGCGGTAATCCCGTGCCGGCGCCCGGAATTCTTCGTGGGGTAATGCATCCTGCGACCAGCTATCGTCACCACCTACTCCCATTTGGATAAGGTCCAGATTGAGCGTAATAAAATCCCGCTTTTCGAGCTCGTAGGTATGCCGGGCCCGTTCGATGTCTTCGGTCGTGTAGGGCCAGGCACTCACGCTAAGGGGATCGGAAAGGGCGCCGACGTAGAGCCCTTTGCCGCTGGTATTGGTTAGAGAAAGCCAGCGGACGTCGGTTTTGTTGCTACTTTCCTGGGGAAAGATATAGCTGTAATACTGATCGGCCACTGAGTTGGAGTACAGGCCGACATCGGCGCTCAACCTTCGATCGAGGTAATTTTCGTGCGGACCCCGGCCAAAGTAGGTAAGGGTATCGTACTGGCGGGGCAATTCCAGTTGCATGCCGTATTTCGGGAGCATCGGCAGGTCGGTAGGGCCATCCAGACTAAACGCGTTATAGACCGCAATCGTGCCGTCACCGTAAACGATGTAGTTCAGGAACAATTCCGCTTCGATTTGTGGAAGTTGAAAAACAGCGGTTAATTCCACCGGACCCGAGGAGCCGCCGGGCATATGCGCCTTAATCGATTGTAGGGACATACGTTTGTTAGCATGTCGCCAAACGCTCAGTGAATCCGGCGTGTTAATGCCGCCGCGGTCGTTGTCGGTAGAGGGACGCCAGAAATTGGGAATAAGTGGACTGTGAATAAGCTCGTCGCCACGGTACTGAAAGGAAACCAGGTGACCGGAGCGCTTGTCGAAAATGATTTCAAAATTTTCTCCGGTGATATCAATGACACTCCTGGATTCTTTCAATTTCAAAGCCGGTAAATCCGTCACCACCGGCCAGGATTGGTCGAAGGGCAGGGCAAATTGCTCCCAGGCGACTTCGTGGCCCTGGGGCGCCCAGTTTTCGTCTTCTTTCAACTGCGCGCTAACCTTTAGAAAATATTCAGCACCGGCTTGGGGTTCGGGTTTATTAAAAGGTACGGTAATAGTGGTGGCGGCGCCGGGTCCCAGATCTACCGGGTCGATCCGGCCCGATTGGATAGCCCGGCCGTTTTCCTGCAACTCCCATTCAATGGTCAAACGCTTCAGGTTGGTAAAGTGGTGGCGGTTGGTGAGTGTGATCTCCCCACTCTGGATATTATCGCTTTCGAATCGTACCGGCTGGAATACTTTCTTGCATTCCCACAGGGCCGGCTTGGGCTCGGTGGCGGGGTCGACGATGCCATTGAGGCAGAAATTGCCGGAATTGATATCCGTATCGCCCATGTCACCGCCGTAGGCATAGTATTCCGTACCGTCATCGAGGGTTTGCAGCAGCCCCTGGTCTTTCCAATCCCAAATGAAACCGCCGATGAGGCGTGGATGGGCGCGAATGGCGTCCCAGAACTTGAAGAGGTTACCCGTGGAGTTGCCCATGGAATGGGCGTACTCGCACCAGATAACGGGCCGGTCTTCTTCCTCCCAGGTAGCCTGCGCCACCATATATTCAATGGGAGCATACATGCGGCTGACCATGTCGACGTAGTCCGGGTCCCGCAGCAATTCGTCTTCTACCTGCTGCCGCCCCCCGGTGGTCTGGGCGCCCTCGTAATGAACGAAACGGGTGCGATCATAATACTGAATCCATTTGGCCATGGCGGCGTGGTTATACCCCGAGCCGGATTCGTTGCCGAGTGACCAGAAGATGATCGAAGGGTGGTTCTTGTCGCGTTCCACCATGCGGACGGCCCGTTGGAGAAAGGCATCGGCGTAAGCGGGATCGTTGCTGAGTTGACCGCCGATGTCGTGGGTTTCCAGATTGGCTTCATCGATCAGGTAAAGGCCGTATTCGTCGCAGAGCTCGTACCAGCGCTCGTCGTTAGGGTAGTGAGAGGTGCGTACCGCATTGATGTTAAAGCGTTTCATGGTCAAGATATCCCGGAGCATATCCGCTTCGCTGACAACTTTCCCGGTACGGGGGTGATGATCGTGCCGGTTGACGCCGTACAACAGCACCGGCTGACCGTTGACGTGTAATTCACCATCCTTCAATTCGGTTTCCCGGAAACCGACGCGGCAACTCCGGCTCTCCAGGTGTTTTCCCCGATCGTCAGTAAGCGTAAGGACCAGGGTGTAGAGGTAGGGATCTTCCGCGCTCCATTTTCGCGGATTGTTGACTTTCGTCGAAAGCAGACCGAAGGGATTAGTGCCGCGTTGGGGGAAGCTTTCGCGGTAGATGTCTTGTGCATCGATGGTGAGTGGCGTATCGAGTATGGCGGTCTGATCGGCATCGTAGAGTACGGCGTTGACGGTATAACCTTTCAGATCCTGCCGGTCGGAGTAATTTTTGATGCGCGGCCGGATAGCTAGTTCGGCATCCCGATAATCCTTATCCAGGTCGGTCTGCACGAAAAAGTCGTACAACTGCACCCGGGGGGCGGCCGACAGATAAACTTCGCGCTGGATGCCGCTGAGGCGCCAGTGATCTTGGTCTTCGAGGTAGCTGGCGTCACTGTAGCGGTAAGCCTGTACGGCGAGCAGGTTTTCTCCGGATTGCAGGTAGGGGGTGATGTCAAAATGGGTGGGCAGCATACTATCTTCACTGTAGCCGACGCGCCGGCCATTGACCCATACGAAATAAGCGGAACTGACCCCGCCGAAGGTCAGGGTGATCTGCATATCCCGCCAGGCCTCCGGCACGGTAAAAGTCTTGCGGTAGCTACCGGTTGGATTATCATTGGCCGGTGGATGGGGCGGGTCAACCGGCTTAAAGGGATAAGTGATATTGGTGTAAATGGCGGTGCCGTAGCCTTCCAGTTCCCAGTTGCTGGGTACGGGAATCGCAGCCCAATCTCGGTCGTCAAATCCCCGGGTGTAGAAGGTATCCGGCGCCTGTGCCGGCACCGGCGCCCAGGAAAACTTCCACGGACCATTCAGAGATTTCCGGCGCGAGGAAGCATAGCGATCGGCCACCAGGGCCGCACTTTTGTCCGGATAAGATACCGAAGTGGCTTTGGCCGGCATCCGGTTGATACCCACCACCTGAGGATCTTTCCAGGGGGCGTCGGGGCCATGGAGGGATTGGGCGTGCATGGGCAGGCACAGGTTAAAATTAAGGCAAAAACACAAGTAAAGTGGCAGGAGTGGGAAGTAACGGGATGGCATCTGTGTAAATTGGTTGATAGTTGATGGGGGTTAATTGATAGAGGTTAGTGGTTGGTTTAACCACTATCAAATTGACCAAATGTCTTAAATCAGTGACTTGGCGTTGAAATTTAAGCAACCGGCTTGGTTTTTTCCCAAAAACGGGCAAGTTTCAGGAATACCAACCGAAAAATTTTGCCTTATGAGATGGTCTTTCTTTGCGATCCTTTGCCTGATACTGCTTAGTTGCCAGCCGGAAAAGCGGGTGGGGGTGTTGAATGGGGAGGAGCTGCGCGATTACGTACGTCAATTCAATGAGGGTGACAATGAGCTTTACCGGCAGCACGTGCCCAATGATTCCGCGGCGGCTTTTCTGGCGGGGAATATTCCCCTGGTCGACCTGCCCGATGAGCAGCTGGAAAACATCTACTATTTTCGGTGGTGGACCTACCGCAAGCACCTCAAATCCACCCCTGACGGATTTGTCATTACCGAATGTCTGCCCGATGTCAGCTGGTCGGGAAAGCACAATACCATTAATTGCCCCGCCGGCCACCAGGTTTACGAGGGGCGCTGGTTGCGGAACACCCGGTTCATGGAAGACTATCTGCATTTCTGGTTGACCGATGCCGGTGACGGGGTGCGGAGTTATAGCTTTTGGATTGCCGATGCCATGCTGGCCTTTCAGAAGGTGCACCGCCGCGATTCTTTTATGGACGCCCATTTGGATCTGCTGGTCGAAAACTACCGGGCCTGGGAATCCGAGCGCCGGGATGAACCCAATCGACTGTTCTGGCAGATCGATGATCGCGACGGCATGGAGTTTAGCGCCAGCGGCCGCATCCTGAACGGGGGCGAAAGGGTAGGGGGTATGGCCGCCGTCCGCCCCACCATCAACAGCTACATGTACGCGGATGCCCACGCGATTGCCACGATGGCAAACCTACTGGAGCGGCCGTCGATGGCCGAAGCCTATCGCGAAAAAGCCGAAACGATTAAAACTAAAGTCCAACAGCGGTTATGGAATGATTCACTGGGCTTTTTTACCGTCATGCCTCGGGATTACGGCCCGGAAACGCCTCCGCTGGATATCCGGGAGCTCATTGGCTACGTGCCCTGGTATTTCAACCTGCCCGACGATCGACCCGAATACGCTCAAGCCTGGCCCCACGCCCTCGACACCAGTAGCTTCTTTGCTCCCCACGGCTTGACGGTCTGCGAACAATCGCATCCTTTTTTCGAAGTCAGTTACGAAGGGCACGCATGCCAGTGGAACGGCCCCTCCTGGCCATTCGCTACCACTCAGGCCCTGAAAGGTTTTGCAAATTTATTATCCGATTATGACCACCACGCGGGTTTAGACAAAACCGATTATTACGAATTGCTACGCCAATACGCCGAAAGCCATACCATCACCCTGGAAAACGGCGAACAACGCCCCTGGATCGACGAAAACCTCGACCCCTACACCGGGGAATGGATCGCCCGCACTCGCCTCAAAAATGAGGCCGAGGCCTCTCCGGAGCGGGAATTCCGCGAACGCGGCAAAGACTATAACCACTCCGCCTATTGCGACCTCATCATCGCCGACCTGATCGGCCTGAAACCTCAACTCGACGGCAGCCTCGTACTTAAACCCCTCGTTCCGGACGACTGGGATTGGTTTTGCCTGGATCGGGTGAACTACCACGGTAAGACGTTGACCGTATTGTGGGACCGGGACGGTAGCCGGTACGGTAAGGGCGCAGGGTTTAGGATATTTCACGGAAATGACGAGGTTTACAGGGCGGAGGAAGTTGGAGTTGCAAGAGTTTTGTTTGACTAGTGCTTCGGGCACTAAGATGTTACTTGCTTGGCTGACTTTTTGGGCCCCTGAGACCACGAAGACTTTGGGGAGATGAGATGGGCTGCTAAAGCTAAAGGGTTGGGGCTCGTATTAGAAAGGCCCAGCGGGCCGAATAGATTGGCAGCTTCGCGAAACATCGATCAAACCGGAGTACCGTAGGAGCGACATATTGGGACCTGACGCTCCTACGGAGCTCCAAGCCATCCTTCCAATCGAATTGCTTAGTTCCCGAGGCACAGCGGGGCGCTCAATCCAGCTCAAAATATCAGGTCAACCTCATGGCTCGTCCATGCGGTAGCCATCAATACCTCGCCCCCTTAGCTAAAGGCTCACGAAGCCATTTTTTCGCCCCATAGCAGCCCTTATGGGGTGAAAAAATGGTGAAAGCACAATGAGCAAAGCCGTACAGCACAAAATTCGGCAAGAGCCGCCCAAAAGGTAAAATCCAAACCAGCTCTCAAAGCTCCAACCGCTCTTTCCCAAACTCAAAAACCTGCACCTTACCCCCACTTTTCGTCACCAAGAGAAAGTTCTTATCCTTTGGTCCCCGGAGCACTTGCATATCCCGGACTTCCCCAAAAAGGGCAAAGCCCGCCTTTGATAGCGGCGCCGGATTAAGGCGCCCTTGCGCGTCGGAGTCCAGAAAGAAGCCGTAAGAGGCGTCCGACCGGCCGATGCTGGGGGTGAAGCCGTAAAAATTCCCTCCTCCGATGATTTCGTTGGCGCCGTCGCCGTCAAAGTCTTCTACGGCAAAACCGAAGACCGGAGCGGTTTGCGCCTCTGCGGGCAAGGGACGTATTTGGTATTGCCCGTCATATTCGAGCACGGCGGAGCTAAGGGTCGTCGCCTTTAGGTGGTGGCTTTGGGTAAGTTGTTCTTCGGGAAAAATATCGCGAAAATGACTGTTGGCGAAGCTGCGGTAGGTGCGGTATTTACCTTTGACGCTGACGATCTGCTTAGCCAATAAATCGAAGTCGGGATATACCCATTGCTCCCCATTTTTGTAGTAAGCCATGATCGGGTCGGTGCTCAGGTTGCCGTCGTAATCGCGTACGTAGAGCTCCAGGGGGTATTCGGCGGAAGCCGAGAGGTTGGTATTCAGGCCGGTGTTGCCGAGCAGGAGGTCCCGGTCGCCATCGCCGTCCACATCTGCTGCTTCGACGGCATTCCACCATCCGGCGGTGCCGGCCAGTTGCCGGCGTTCGATTTTGGTTTCGCGAAAGCTGTAGATGGTTACGGGCATCCATTCTCCGAGGATGACCAGTTCCTTCCTTTCGGCGATCCACACCGCGTCGGTGACCATGCCGATGCGGCCGCCATTTTCTAAAAGTTTGACGGTGGCGTCGAGGAATCTACCTTTGCCGTCATTGAGCAGAAACTTGCTCGGTCCGGGCAGCCCATACCGGCGGGGTACCGAGCGGTTGCCGATGAAGAGGTCCATCCGGCCGTCTTCGTTGAGGTCAAAGGGTACGACGCAGGAAGCGTTGATTTCCATTTTCGGCAGCTTACCGCTTGCCAGGGAGAAGTTGCCGGCGCCGTCATTGATGTATAGCCGGTCGGTGAGGCCCTTGCCTTTCAAGTATTCCCCCCCGCCGCTGGCAACGTACAGGTCCGGGTCGCCATCCTGGTCCGCATCGAAGAAGGCGGCGCCGACATCTTCGTTGGCGCGGTGCGTATGGAAGGCGGATGGATCGGTCCGTCGAAAGCGAGCGCTTCCCCCCGATTGTTGTAGAAAAAGGGCGCCGCTTTGCCCCTTCCCACCACCGATAAAGCAATCCTCGAGCCCGTCGCCGTTAACATCGGCCACGGCCAATTTAGGGCCTTCGGTGGAAAGCAGGCGCGGGAGCAGGGGCTCAGCGGCGAAGTCGTTATGCACGAC
>CAYWHT010000192.1:0-3912 GCA_964458135.1 uncultured Saprospiraceae bacterium
CTGCGGTATTTCACAGGGCGGGCAGTTTGGCTTCGCAGTAGATGAATTCATGCATAAGCCGGGTTAACTCCAAATTACGCTTCTCCGTCAAACCCAAAATTGCGTAAGGTGTTACCAATACAGATTCCAATCTATCCACTTCGCCTTTAAATAAGTTTTTTGACAAGTAGTTGATTTACAGTAAAAAAGATCAATTATTTAGATTAAATCTAAATAGTAATTCACTTTCGGTTTGACAAATGCTCTTTTCCGTTTTAAGGGAAAAGGTTTATATATTTGCGGTGATTTTGGGCGTTGGAAACGTTTTGAATCCCTGATTATTAGAGGTAGTTGGCTATGCGAGAAAAGATTTTAACAAACAAGCAAAACAGCATAATGAGAATGGGAATCAGTAAATTCTTGGGTCTTTGCGTCTTGTTACTTGCTCAGCAGCCGTTGCTGGCGCAGGCGGGAGACGGCAGCGGCAGCGGCTATTTGGTATACGGCATTTTGGCCGCAGCCGTTCTGATCTTTTTTGTCCTGGTCATCCAGGTATCTGATAGCCTGCTAGCCATCGAGGCCAAGCAAATGGGGGCTGAGCGGCAAGGCAATTTCTCCATTTTCCCAAGCGTCAATGAATTGGTTCCCAAGAAACTTCCCGAGCACGTTGCGGATGGGGAAGTTACCGTGCTCAAACGGGGGCACGATATATTGCTGGAGGGAGAAATCGAAGATAACGAAGTTCGGGCGGGTCAGGTAACCGCTTTTGCCGTTCAGCCTTCCAACTTCATTGGGCTGATGCCTATTCCGAAGATGCTGGTGGAAGAAGGAGATGAAGTCAAGGCCGGAGATCCGATCTTCTACGATAAGAAATTTCCGGATATCAAGTTTGTCGCCCCGGTAAGTGGAGAGATTGCGGAGATTAAGCGCGGCGCCAAGCGAGCGATTACGGAAGTGGTTATTCTTGCCGATAAAGAAATTAAGTACCGCGACTACGAAATGTTTGATCTCGACCGCCGCACGCGCGAGGATTTGGTTCACTTCCTGCTCGAAAGCGGCGTCTGGCCGATGTTCCGCCAGCGTCCCTTCGATCTGATTGCCGATCCGGAAGCGATGCCCCGCGATATTTTTGTTTCGACTTTTGATACGGCGCCACTCGCGCCCGATTTGAATGTGGTGGTTGAAGGCAAAGGCGAAGCCTTTCAAAAGGGAATCGAAGTGCTGAACAAGCTGACCGACGGGGAAGTGCACCTGGGGCTGGACGCCCGCGAAAACCACCAGCCCTCGCCGGTTTTCACCGGCGCCGAAGGCGCCAGAAAGCACTGGTTCATGGGTAAGCATCCGGCCGGTAATGTGGGCATTCAAATCCACCATATTGCCCCTATCAGAGCCGGCGACACCGTCTGGACCCTGGGCGTACAAGAGGTCATTACCCTGGGCAAACTATTCACCGAACAAAAATTTGAGGCCGAGCGCACGATGGCCGTGGTGGGCGCCGAACTAAAAACCCCCCAGTACGTAAAAACCCATCTGGGGGCCAAAATCGGGGATCTGGTCAAAGATAACCTCGTCAATGATCACGTGCGGCTCATTTCGGGAGATGTGCTCTCCGGCAGCCGTAAAGAGGAGGACCAATTCCTGGACTTTTTCGATGATCAACTCACGGTCGTCGAAGAGGGGGATCATTACGAAATGTTCGGATGGCTGGTGCCCAGCAAGTTGCGGCCCTCCATCTCGAAAACCTATCCGAACTTTTTATTTCCCGATCTGCGTTTCCGCGCCAACACCAACACTCACGGTGAGAAGCGCGCTTTCGTAGTCACCGGAGAATACGAACGAGTACTGCCCATGGACATTTACCCGCAGGAACTTATGAAAGCCATCCTGGTCAATGATTTTGAATTGATGGAGGGTCTGGGCATCCATGAACTTATAGAAGAGGATATCGCCCTTTGTGAATTCGCGTGCACTTCCAAACAGCCGCTGCAGGAAATCCTGCGGCGTGGATTGGATACGGTGCGCGAACAGAGCTAGAAAAGACCATTACTAAAATCTGGAAATCCAAAATACACTATGAAAGAGTCGCTTTTAAAGTTTATCAAGCGAATCGAACCGAGCAAGGAAAAGTCGCCACTGCTGCATACGGTCCACGACGGATTTTTCACTTTTGCTTTCACGCCGAACCTCACTACGCGCAACGGCGTACACATCCGCGACGGCATGGACTTGAAGCGGCTGATGGTGCACGTGGTAATTGCGTTACAGCTTTGCTACTTATTCGGCACTTACAATATCGGGCATCAACACTATCTGGCCCTGGGAGAGTATACCGGCTTTCTTTCCGGATTCCATCTCAAGTTGATCTACGGATTGATCCAGATGATTCCCATTTTCGTGGTAACCCATGTAGTTGGGCTGGGCATTGAATTTTATTATGCCTACCGGAAAGGGCACGGCATCGAAGAAGGGTTTCTCGTTTCGGGAGCGCTGATTCCGTTGATCATGCCGCCCGATATTCCGCTTTGGATTCTGGCGGTTTCGGTAGCTTTTGCGGTGATCATTGGTAAGGAAGCTTTCGGTGGTACGGGAATGAATATTTTAAATGTGGCCCTGCTATCGCGCGTTTTTATCTTTTTCGCCTATCCGACCACCATTTCCGGCGACGAGGTTTGGGTGTCGGGATTGACGAGCGTAGATCCCGGAGCGGCGGTCGAATACGGCTGGATCCATACCAGTGTTTTTAATCCGTTGTTTGAAGCCGTCGGTTTAGCGGCCTTCGATCCATCGATGGTAGTGGCGGACGGCTACACCGGCGCCACTCCGCTCAGTCTGGCTTTTCAGGGCGGCTGGGAAAATGTGACCAACACCTACAGTGTCAATCAAATGTTCTGGGGAACGATTCCCGGTTCGATCGGTGAATCCTCCAAGCCGCTGATCATCATCGGCGCGCTGTTTTTGGGCTTGATCGGCGTAGCAAGCTGGCGCATTATGGTGTCCATGGTTTTCGGCGCGGCGGTAATGGCTCTGCTACTGAACGCCTGGGGAGCTACCGAATTCATGCAGGTGCCCTGGTACTACCAATTCTATATTGGCAGTTTCTTGTTCGCCATGGCCTTTATGGCGACGGACCCGGTAACGGCGGCATCCACCACCACCGGCAAATGGATTTACGGCTTCCTCATCGGTTTTGTCGGGATGATCGTCCGGGTTATGAACCCGGCCTACCCGGAAGGCTGGATGCTGGCTATCTTGTTCATGAACGTTTTCGCCCCCCTGATTGACCACTACGTGCTGCAGGCCAATATCAAACGCCGGGCGAAAAGAGCCAAGGCGCCGGTTGCGGCTTGAGCCAGTCTGTCAACCGGCTTGCGGTTCGGGCAAAATCACTTGATAAAGCCCGTCATGGACTGAACCAGACGCAATCTTTATTCGTAAAAATTAAAAAGAAAAACCGTGCAAAACACCAATTATATCGTCGGATTCATCCTCGCGCTCACCGCCGCGGCGGCCGTCTTGCTGACGGGGCTGCGGGAAGTGACCAAAAGCGGCGCCGATCGCAACGAAGAGATCTTCAACAAGCGGGCCATCCTTTCCGCCGTTGAAGACTATCTCGAAAGCGGTAAAACGGTGGGCGAGCTCTCGGACGAAGAGGTCATCAACATTTTCCAGAACAAAATGGAGCAAAAGGCGCTCAATATGAAGGGCGAGGTCATCGAAGGCGTCGCCGCCGACGATATTGACATGGCCAAGGAGCGGAAAAAGCCCGAAGCCGAACGCCGGCTGCCCCTCTACGTCTACCACCACAACGGGCAAAAGTACTATATCGTATCGGTTAGAGGCAACGGCCTCTGGGATGAGATATGGGGAAATATCGCCCTGAAAAACGATTTGAACACCATCGCCGGCGCCGCCTTTGACCATAAAGGGGAAACG
>CAYWHT010000192.1:3922-5051 GCA_964458135.1 uncultured Saprospiraceae bacterium
TTGGGCGCGGAAATCAAAGATCTTCCCTATTTCTCCGTTCTATTTAAAGGAAATGATCTCTACAATGACAGTGGAGAATACGTTTCGGTAAAGGTGGTGAAAGGCGGCGTAAAAGACAGCCGGGATCACGCCGTGGACGGCATCTCGGGAGCTACCGTCACCGCCAATGGCGTACAGGAAATGATGTACCGGGGCATCAAGTACTATCAGCCTTATTTCGAAAAAATTAAGGAGCCGGAAATGACCGGCGCCCTCACGCAATAATCATAAATTTTAAAGCCTGCGGCAATTTTGATCAGTAAGCATTAGCGATTGGTAGGCTTGGATTAAATAAAAAAATAGGATACAAAATGGCCGAAGCAACAGCACAAGAAAAAGACACCACACTCCAGAAGGAGCGGGAACCCTTATTTGGAAAGAAAGAGCGCAAACTAATCAGTGATCCGTTAAACGATAATAACCCGATCACTGTACAGGTACTGGGAATCTGTTCGGCCCTGGCAGTTACTTCACTGGTGTACCCATCGGTTGTAATGTCGATTGCCGTGGTTTTCGTCATCGCTTTTTCCAGCTTGTTTACTTCTCTGCTCCGCAACTACATTCCCAAGCAGGTGCGCTTGATCGTGCAACTCACGATCATCGCTTCCCTGGTGACGGTAGTAGAGCTTACGCTCCGTTATTTAAACTACCCGGTATACAAGCAGCTTTCCGTCTATATCGGGCTGATTATTACCAACTGCATCATTATGGGGCGTTTGGAAGCCTTTTCTATGGCCAATAAGCCCTGGCGATCCTTCCTCGACGGTGTCGGCAACGGATTGGGCTACGGCGCCATTCTCATCGTGGTGGGATTGATTCGGGAAATCTTTGGTAAAGGCTCGCTCTTTGCCGGCAGCCCCATCGAAATGAAAATTATCGGTTCGACTTCCGCGTACATGATCAATACTACCGAAAACTGGTGGTTCGCCTGGTACACCAATAACAATCTGATGGTGCTCCCGGCCGCCGCCATGTTCATTATCGGCATCCTGATCTGGGTGCAGCGCAGCTACAACACCAAGCTGGTCGACGTTTCCTGATCTTTGTACCCGATAAACTATAAACCTTCAAAATCCGGTAATTATGGGTG
>CAYWHT010000192.1:5061-7589 GCA_964458135.1 uncultured Saprospiraceae bacterium
TGAGTTGTTCAATATATTTCTGAAGGCCGCATTCATCGAAAACCTGGTGCTGGCCTATTTTTTGGGCATGTGCTCTTATCTGGCCGTTTCCAAATCGGTGAATACCGCTTTCGGGTTGGGATTGGCCGTCATTTTCGTACTGGGCGTAACCATGCCCATCAACTGGGTAATTTCCGAATACCTGCTCAGCGAGTCGGGTGTTTTTGGCATTGATCTGACTTTCCTGCGGTTCATCATCTTTATTGCGGTGATTGCCTCCATGGTGCAACTGGTGGAGATGGTGGTGGAAAAAATATCGCCCGCGCTTTACGCCGCGCTGGGAATCTTTCTACCTCTGATCACGGTTAATTGCGCTATTCTGGGGGGCTCGCTCTTTATGGTTTCGCGGGAATATAACTTTAGTGAATCCATCGCCTTCGGTCTTGGTGGTGGATTTGGGTGGTTCCTGGCGATTATTGCCATTGCCGCCATCCGTGAGAAAATTCGCTATTCTAACGTGCCGCCCGCACTGCGCTGACTAGGCATGGCGTTTATCCTGACCGGCCTGATGGGAATCGCCTTCATGAGTTTGATGGGCATCGACCCTTCGGCCTACAGTTCCAACTAAGGCTATTTTGCTACCTGACGACTAAATTCTAAGCTATAATGATTCTACTAGCTATAAGTATCAAAACAATCGGATTGGCGGTGCTCGTCTTCTCCGTGATCATCCTGGCGCTGTCCTTTATGCTGATTATGGCGCGCCGGCGTTTAGTGCCACAGGGAGACGTCGACATCGTTATCAACGGTGACGAAGACAATCCCCTTAAGGTGCAACCGGGCTCCTCCCTGCTGACGGCCCTGTCCGACCACGATATCTTCCTTCCTTCCGCCTGCGGGGGAGGGGGCACCTGCGCCATGTGCGAATGCCAGATCGACGAGGGCGGCGGGCAAGTGCTGCCCACGGAGCTGAACCACCTGACGCGCCGGGAGGTATCCGAGCACAAGCGCCTCGCCTGCCAGGTTAAAGTGCGCGAAAGTATGCGCATCCGCATTCCCGAGGAAATTTTCGGCATCAAAAAGTGGGAATGCGAGGTGGTCTCAAACTACAACGTGGCGACCTTCATCAAAGAGTTCGTCGTAAAGCTTCCCGAAGGAGAAGTCCTGGAGTTCGAGCCCGGCGGTTACATCCAAATCGATGTGCCCAAGGTAGAAGTCGATTTCAAAGACATAGATATTACCTCTCACCCGCGGATGGGCAAAGCTCCCGACACCTTCCAGGAAGAATGGGATAAGTTTAATCTCTGGGAGCTCAAGATGAAAAACGACGAAGAGCAATTCCGGGCTTACTCCATGGCTAACCACCCCGCAGAGGGCAATATCGTCATGCTGAACATTCGGATTGCCACGCCGCCCTGGGATCGGAAAAATAATACCTGGATGCCCGTTAACCCGGGTGTGTGCTCCTCCTATGTCTTCGACCGCAAGCCCGGCGATAAAGTAACCATCTCGGGCCCGTACGGCGAATTCTTCATCAAACCGAGCAAAAAGGAAATGGTCTACATCGGCGGCGGCGCCGGTATGGCGCCCCTGCGTTCGCACATCTTCCATCTGTTCCATACGCTGAAGACTCAAGACCGCAAGGTCTCCTACTGGTACGGTGGCCGCTCAATGCGAGAACTCTTCTACACGCAGGATTTCCGCGACATCGAGAAGGATTTTAATAACTTCTCTTACCATATCGCCCTGTCCAATCCATTGCCAGATGACAATTGGGACGGCCCTACGGGCTTTATCCACCAGGTACTCTACGACGAATACCTCAGCAAGCACGAAGAACCCGAAGAAGTCGAATACTATCTCTGCGGCCCGCCACTGATGCTTCAGGCCTGCATGAAAATGCTGGATGAATTGGGGGTGCCCGACGAAAATATCGCTTTCGATGACTTCGGAAGCTAAATACCGGTATTGTTAAATCGGAAAAGGTCTGCTAGCCCTGCCTGCTTAGCAGACCTTTTTTATTGTTAAGAGCTTGTTGGGAGTTTGCTTTTGATGCCGGAAATGACCAGATTTGGTGCTCCCGAAGCCATTTTTGAGGCACTATATGCGGCGAAAAAATGGTAAAGTGAGGGGCTCCATAGATGCTCATTTGCAGGCCAAAGGGTAAGCTCTGTGGAATTCGCAGAGCGACTATTCCACAGGATAAACCACCACCAAGCTCAAAAAAGACTGTATGCATATGCGATTACTCATCAACTTCCTCGGCTTTTGTTTATTGGTCGGGCTTAGCGGGCAACCGGCCACCGCCCAGGACTGGTTTGTTCCGGATAATATGGAGCGGGCTTACGAGGCGGGCACCCGTTCGCGCGATGGGCGTCCCGGGCC
Organism: uncultured Saprospiraceae bacterium; assembly: GCA_964458135.1. Taxonomy (GTDB): domain Bacteria; phylum Bacteroidota; class Bacteroidia; order Chitinophagales; family Saprospiraceae; genus CAYWHT01. Next base: position 7,426 of record CAYWHT010000192.1, read on the forward strand.
GAACTATTGGCAAAATGAAGCCGATTATCGAATGGAACTGGCCGTCAATCCGGCAACCCAGACCATTAGTGGTAAAGAAGGGATCACCTATTACAATAACAGTCCGGATAATCTCAACGAAATAGTCCTGCAACTGCTGTACGATGTATACAAAAAAGGAAATC
>CAYWHT010000193.1:0-7556 GCA_964458135.1 uncultured Saprospiraceae bacterium
TTTCCATCCCATTACGCGGGCCATCCATGAGGGTTTTGTGGATCTCGACCTAAAAATCGCTTGCTACACGGATCACCAGATCTTCGAGCGCTTTCATCGCTACCGGCTCCGACAGGGCTTTACCAAAGATCAGGCTATTAACCTGCGATTACTGCGGGAGTTGCAGCCGGGCGATTACGTGACCCATATCGATCACGGAGTGGGTAAGTACTCCGGCCTGGAAAAGATCAACATCAATGGCCATTTGCAGGAATCGGTGCGCTTGCTATACAAGAACAACGACATCCTCTACGTCAGCATCAACTCCTTGCACAAAATTTCCAAATACGTCGGCAAGGAGGGTACTACGCCCAAAGTGGATAAATTGGGATCGGACGCCTGGAAAAAACTCAAAGGGCGCACCAAGAAAAAAGTCAAGGACATCGCCGGCGAATTGATTAAGCTGTACGCCAAGCGACGGGCATCGGAAGGGCATGCCTTCCCCCCCGACGGCTATCTGCAAAATGAACTGGAAGCTTCTTTTATCTACGAGGATACGCCGGATCAGCTCAAAACCACCAACGACGTAAAGGAAGATATGCAGAAGACCTACCCCATGGACCGCCTAATCTGCGGCGATGTAGGCTTCGGCAAAACGGAGGTGGCCATCCGGGCGGCCTTTAAATCCATCGTCGGTGGGAAACAGGTGGCCGTATTGGTGCCAACGACTATCTTGGCCCTGCAGCATTACAAAACTTTTAAAGATCGCCTGCAGGAGTTCGGCGTAACGGTCGATTACGTCAACCGCTTCCGTTCGGCCCGTGAAAAAAAGGAAATATTCAATCAGTTGAAAGAAGGCTCCCTGGAAGTTGTCATCGGCACGCACAGCTTGCTCAACAAAGCGGTGGAATTCAAAGACCTCGGCCTGTTGGTGGTGGATGAAGAGCAAAAATTTGGCGTAGCATCCAAAGAAAAATTGCGCAACCTAAAAGTCAACGTCGACACCCTGACCCTTACGGCTACCCCCATCCCGCGAACCCTGCAATTTTCCCTGATGGCGGCCCGCGATTTGTCGATCATCCGCACCCCGCCCCCCAACCGGCAACCCATCCACACCGAGGTGCGCATCTTTAACGAAGAGATCGTTAAAGAGGCCATCTACTACGAAATCAACCGGGGCGGCCAAGTCTTCTTCGTCCACAACCGGGTCAAAAACCTGCCCGACATCGCCGCCATGGTGCAGCGATTGTGCCCGGATATCAACGTGGCCAAAGCCCACGGCCAGCTCGACTCCAAACAATTGGAAAAAACGCTGCTCGACTTTATCGACCGCAAATACGATGTACTGGTGTGCACCAACATCATCGAAACCGGACTGGACATTCCCAACGCCAACACCATCATCATCAACAACGCCCACCAGTTCGGCATGAGTGATTTACACCAGCTCCGGGGCCGGGTGGGGCGCTCCAACCAAAAAGCCTATTGCTACTTGTTTAGCCCGCCCATTTCGGTGCTGACGAGCGAGGCTCGCAAACGGCTCAAAACCCTGGAAGAATTCTCCGATCTGGGCAGCGGCTTCAATATCGCCATGCGCGACCTGGACATCCGGGGCGCCGGCAACTTGCTCGGCGCCGAGCAGAGCGGCTTCATCGCGGATATTGGCTACGAAACCTATCAGAAAATCCTCTCGGAGGCGATCCAGGAGCTTAAGGAAACCGATTTCAAAGAACTGTTCAAAGAAGAATTGGAAAAAGATCGCCAATTCGTCACCGACGTCCAGATCGATACCGACGTGGAAATGCTCATCCCCGACGAATTTGTCTCCAACAAGCAGGAAAGACTCAGCCTCTACACGGAGCTCGACCAAATCGAGCGGGAAGAGGAGCTCCAAAAATTCTACGAACGCCTGCGCGATCGCTTCGGCCGGGCGCCCTCCCAAATAGACGATCTGTTCGAGGGGCTGCGCCTCCGCTGGGCTTGTAAAGCCCTGGGCTTCGAACGCCTGGTCCTCAAAAACAACAAACTGCGTTGCTACTTCGTCGAAAACCCCCAATCGCCTTTTTACGAAAGCCAGCTTTTCCAGTCCATCCTGCAGTTTGTGAGCGCTGAAGGCAAAAAGCACGGATTGAGTTTCAAGAAGTCGACCAAACACTTCATTATGGTCAAAGATGGGGTGAAGCGTTTGCGCCAGGCGAAGGAAGTGCTGCAGTTTTTGGAGGAACGAGTGAGTGTGGTGGAGGCTTAGGGGGAGTGAAGCCCGGCGGCTGAGCAACATACGCTACGGGCGCCCAAACAAGCTCCGAACTTCACGAACTTGCTTCCTTTCATGCCGCTCCCGGATCCATCATTTTCCCCACAAACAGCACCGCTCCGGTCCGGTTCTCCCGAATCACGAATAAGAACGGCTCATTGAAAACGGCAAAAGGAATGTCGGGGGTAGACTCGACGACGACTACGGAAGTCACCGCCGCGGCTTCGGCGCCCTTTTCGTCTACCTGGATAAAGGATTTGTGTTTGACTTTGTCAACCCATACGCCGCCGCCGGCAACCATACTGGAAAAGTCGGCCGCGCCCGAGTTGAAGATGCGGCCCATGCCCAACTCGGTCAGCGGGCCCTTCAATTCTTTCTCGTACTTCATCTCGAACTTGGGCATGGCGAAATAGATGGAATCGGTTTCGAAACCGTTCGCCCATTCCTGCCAATCGCGATTTTCCATTTGAGTGATTAGGGTTCCCAGGCTGTTGCCTTCCTTGGGCAGAATGAGGCTCATGGAATAGATGGAATCGCCGTAGGCGAGGTCGACGGCTTGGTATTGTTCCGTTTCCAGGTAGGGCAGCCAGATGCCGCCGTTGTGCATCATATCCACGCTTTTTTGACGGCCGTCGGCCAGGAAAAACGGAGCTTCCTGCGTGCGTTCGGGATCGAATTCCTGCTTCCAACTGCCTTTGAAATAGATGGCGTTGAGGAGGTACATGACCACGTTGCCCGGAATTTTTTCAATAATTTTATCGATAAGGCCTTTGGTCTTGTCGTTGACCCACCCGTTGATGGCGTCTTTGGTGGCCGGGTCGCTAAAGTCGGCTTCGCGCACTTCGCTGTCGAAATGCGTCTGATTGACTTCCAGGAAGTTGGGGAGCACCGGATAGTTTTCGCGGTACCAGATGGAGTTAGCCAACCCTACGTCTACATCTTGATCCATTACGGGTAAGTTGCCCAGTAGCAACTCGTAATGCTGATTAACTGCCTCCAGCGAAAAATCGGCGTAACCGAGCGTGGACATCATCTCCTCGAAGGTCTGACCGTTAGCGCCATTGGCGGTCATGGACAGGGCCGTGCTGATGCTCAACGGAGAAATAAAAATGTTTTCATCGGGTTGTTCCCGGTGGAGCTCCCTCATCAGGCGGAAGCCGAAAGCATTGTTGGAGACGTTAAAGGCGCACAACTCCGGCGATTGGCCGCAGTCTAGCTCTTTTAATTCGGGCTCCTGCGCCGGTGGCGCTACGGTGGTCGTGGCGTCCTCGCAGGCGAATAATAGAAATGGCAGCAACAAAAGAAGTATGCGGTTCATGGAATGAGGTTTTGGATTAGGAATGAAAGTTTCAATGAGCTAGACGTAGAGCGGGGGGGTGAGGGTTGGCGGACTATAACACGGGCTGCGATCTCGAGCATCATTCCCAGCCGGAGCAATTCGCTTTATCTAAACTCCCTCAAATTCGTCGCAATACTCAAATGATTCACCCCACCCGCTAAATGGTAAATCTGCCGGCCGTAATCGATGCGGAAGCGGTTGATTTTGACGCCCGCCCCGAAGGAAAAGCCCGCCAGGCTGCCGAAGTCGGCTACGGAAAGCTCCTGACGCAGCAGGTGATTGTAGCCCAGCCGGATGCGGAAGTTCTCGGTTTGCCCAAACAGGAATTCGCCATTGAAGACGAAATGGCGGAAGAGGTTGTCAACGAAAGTTGGGCCGCCGTTCCCACTTGTGCCGTCTTGACCGAAGAGGAAGGGATCTTCCTCGCTGTTGGGATCGTCGAAGGAGACGTTCCACTGCTGGGCATTGCGGTAGATAACCGAGAAGCGGAAGGGTAGGTAGCGAAGCCTTTTGGAAATGCCGAACTGGACTTCGAAGGGCAAGGATTCCCGGGCGCCGGGCTGGAAGGTGGACAGTTGGGCGCCCATATTTTTGAAAACGAGTGTAGCCAGAAAGCGGCTTGCGGTATCCCGGTAGGTGGCGGCCACGTCGCCGGCTATGGCGGTGGAGCTGAAGCCTTCGAGTTGTGCGGTGAGGAATTTCAGGTTGGCGCCCAGGTAAAGGCGTTCGTCTACCTTGCGACCGGCGCCGAGGGTTAGCGCGTATTCGTTGGCTTTAAAAGTACCCTGTACCTGCCCGAATTGATCGGTGCGATCCATCTCCCCGTAGCTGACGTACTGCACACCGGCGTGAAAAGTCGTGTTGATGGAAGCGGCGTGATGGCCGTAGCCGGCGTAGCCCGTACCAATGCTGGCCAGGTGGAAGTTGTGGTTGAAGCCCAGCTGCTGATGCATTTGTTCGTTGAGTAGGGAAGGATTGCCGAGCGCGAGATTGACATCATCGTCCATCACGGTGATCAGGTTGCCTCCCAATGCCGACACCCTCGCAGAAGGCGACAGGTTGAGAAAGTTGAACACGTGGTCGCCTCCGACCTGCCCACGAAGCGCGGACAAGCCGATGATAAGCGTAGTAAAGGTGAGTAAGAGGTGTTTCATAATCATAAAGGTAAGGGTGTCCGTGTGTAGTGAATTAGCCCGGATGATGCAAGGGTTCCTCGTCACGCGAAGCCAAACTGCCCGCCCTGTGAAATACCGCAGGTTTATTTCACAGGGCGGGCAGTTTGGCTTCGCAGTAGATGAATTCATGCATAATCCGGCTTAGGGATTACATTTCCAGGGAGTCTCGTTGCCAAACCGTCCGGCAGACACCGTGCTCGCACTGCATTTTACGCTTGAGTTTGCCCGACTTGTCGTAGATTTTAAGCAGGCCGTGTTCGTTATCGCCGTTCAGGTATTGGCCTTCCGCTTTGAGGTTGCCGTTGGAATGGTACTCGATAAAAGGCCCATTTTCCCGGTTTTCTTCGAAGGTGACGACTTCCATAAGCTGTCCGTTGCGGTAGAATCGGCGCCATTCTCCTTTCATTTGATTATCGACGTATTGGCCTTGTGCTTCTAATTGACCGTTTTCGTAATAGGCCCGGAAGAGGCCGAAAAAGTCGCCGCGACGGTAGTGTTCTACGATTTGCGTATCGCCTTCGGCGTAATACAGCACGCGGAGGCCGTGCAGCAAGTCATTGCGGTAGTGCGCTTCTTCGATGAGTTGCCCGGCCTCGTTGTACATTTCGTAGCGACCGTGGCGCACCGAGTCCGGCAGGCGTAGCTGCAGGCGTTCGCGTTGCCCGAATGCATTGGTGCGGGATATCCATTGTACGTCCGATCCGGCAAAGGGTGTTTTCCCTTCTTTGCGGGACTGACAGGCCCAAACCAAAAGGGCGAGCCATAGCAGGCAAAAGGCGGTGCGGGCTTTCATTTTTCTTTTTATAACGTATTCCCTTTTTGGAGCGTATGCCGGAAAAAAGCTTTTGACGAGAGGGCGACTAAGAGCTTAACTAATGACGCATGAAACTAAATGTTCACAACGTTCCTTATTTATATGAGCGAATTTACAAAACGGCGAATGGCTCGCCCGGGAATTTTTAATAGTTAGGGATTCCCCTTTCCGGGACATCTCTATGCAAAGCTTGGCGCCTCAAAAGCATGAAGTTCTGGTTACAGCGTGTATTTTACTCTTTTCCTCTCCGGTTACTACAGGTTCATTTCCGGACGAACCTGTTGCTCATTTTGATGTGGATCATCTTGCTGATGCTCATTACGGGGCAACTGGGGCGAAAATTAGGGTTTCAATATCTTTTTCTGGACCCTGAGTACCTCGGTGCGGTCGATTTCCGGAGTTTTTACCTGACCGGCCTGACGTTTGGCGGGTTTTTAATGACCTGGAACCTGACCACCTATCTGCTCCACGCGCATCACTTTCCTTTTCTGGCTACTTTGCTGCGTCCGTTTACCAAGTATTGCCTCAACAACCTTATTTTGCCGCTGGCCTTTCTGGTTTACTATTTGGGGCACATCATTTACTTTCAGGTGTTTTTTGAAGACTCCTGGGATGCCCATGCTTTGTTTATTCATTGCTTGGGGTTTCTTCTGGGCGTGTCGTCGGTGGTGGTGCTCTACTTCCTCTATTTCCGCTACACGAACCGGGATATTTCTTATTATGATCTCGAGGGGTTGGAGCCGCAACCGGTGACGCAAAATATTGCGCCGCGGCTTCGCAAAGTGGATTTGGAGTACATGAAAATGGACGCCAACCGGATGCGGGTGGATACTTATCTCAACGAGTCTTTACAACCGCGCCTGGTGCGCAGCGTAGCTCACTACGATACGCGATTGATCAACAGCATTTTTAAGCAAAACCACCTCAACGCGCTTATCTTGCAAATGCTGGGCATGGTCGTTCTGGCCACGCTGGGGTTACTGATGGATTTTCCGCTGTTTCGCATTCCGGCCGCGGCGAGTTTGCTGGTGCTCATCAGTATTTTTATGGCTTTCATCGGCGCCGTTAGTTACTGGTTCCACCAGTGGAAGGTGACCATCCTGATTTTGCTGGTGCTCGGCATCAATTATTTGACGAGTTTCAACTTACTGAGCCACAAAAACTCCGCGTTCGGGCTGGATTACGAGTCGCAGCCGGCGCCTTACTCCTACGAGCATCTGGAAACCCTTTGCGACTCTGCGGATGTAGCGCGCGACAAGCAGGCCACCCGGCAGATTCTGGATAAGTGGAAAGCCAAGGCCAAGCATCCACCGGGTGGAAAGCCTAAGATGGTATTGTTGTCGGTGAGTGGGGGCGGGCTTAAATCGGCCCTCTGGACGATGAAGGTCGTGCAGGAGGCCGACAGCCTGCTCGACGGGGGCTTACTTTCCAATACGGTGCTGGTGACCGGCGCCTCGGGTGGAATGATCGGCATGGCCTATCTCCGGGAGCTCTATTTGCGGCAACAACGAACGGACAGCATCAATATTTACGATCCCAAGTACCTGGATCATATCTCCCGGGACCTGCTCAACTCGGTGGCATTTACCCTGGTGTCCAATGATCTTTTTCTGCCGTGGGCGGAATTTCAGGCCAAAGGTTTCTCCTATCCGAAAGACCGGTGCTACATGTTTGAAAAGCAGCTCAACGAGAATACCGGAAGCATCATGGATAAGACCATTGCGGATTACCGCGAGCCCGAAAGGAAAGCCGAGGCGCCGATGCTGTATCTTACCCCCTCCATTGTCAACGATGCCCGACGGTTGGTCATCTCCCCCCAAGGCGTTTCTTTCATGATGGTGGCGCCGGTAGGCGTGCAACGCCGGGGCGCCGTAGAAATCGACGCCGTTGATTTTGGCGGTCTTTTCGCACAGCAGCAAGCGGATAACTTGCGCTTTTTGTCTGCACAGCGCATGAATGCTTCTTATCCCTACATCATACCCAGCGTTTATCTGC
>CAYWHT010000194.1:0-2220 GCA_964458135.1 uncultured Saprospiraceae bacterium
GGTTAGGGAACCTAGCCGGTTTTTTTTATTTTTGGGCGTTTTGGTGAGAAAGCATAATCTATTCGATCATGAGCAAACATCTCGTTGCGCCCTCCCTTCTGGCTGCCGATTTCTCGAATCTGTCAGAAATCTGTAACATGTTAAACGAAAGTCAGGCCGATTGGTTTCACCTGGATGTCATTGATGGCCGTTTCGGTCCCAACATCACTTTCGGCATGATGGTGGTGGAGGTTTTTAAAGACCTGGCCGCCAAGCCTTTAGATGTGCATTTGATGATCGTAGAGCCGGAAAAATATGTGGAATCTTTTCGTTCGGCCGGCGCCGATGTCATCACGGTGCACTACGAAGCCTGCCCGCACCTGCACCGCGTAATTCAACTCATAAAAAGTACGGGCGCCAAAGCCGGCGTCGCCATTAATCCGCATACCCCCGTCCAACTGCTCGAAGAAGTGTTGGAAGAGATCGACCTGGTTTGCATGATGGCGGTGAATCCGGGATTCGGTGGGCAGTCGTTTATTTACCGGACGATACATAAGGTGCGACAATTGCGCGATATGGCTACCGTTCGCAACTTGCCGCTGCATATCGAAGTGGATGGGGGCGTGGGATTGCAAAATGCCGAAAAGGCCCTGCAAGCCGGGGCGGATGTGCTGGTGGCGGGAAGCAGCATCTTTAAGGCGGAAGACCCCCAAGCCGTTATCCGGCAGTTTAAGGAGATCGGGGCCGAGATCTACAAATTTGTATGATGCCGCTTTACGCTTTGGTCACTTGGCGACACAATAATTAAGCGTTTATTGGGAGTTTGCTTTTGAAAACCGAAAAGCGCTTGGCTATCCGCTAAGCGAATCTTCATCGCAAAAGTCCACGCACCGCTCATTAACCGCAAGCAATGAAACACCTCTACGCGCTGATCTTGGCATACCTGTTCTGGAGCCCCGAACTTTTAGCGCAAAACGAAATACAAGCAAGCATTACCGGCATCGCCAAAGATGCTGTCTCCGATGCGCCCATCGAGCTGGTCACCGTATACGTCGCGCAGAGCAACATTGCGACGGAGACCAGCACCTCCGGTCGTTACCGTCTTCTGGTTCCCGCCAACGAGGCATTCACCCTGGTCTTTACCCGCATCGGGTACAAACCCGTGCGGGTTGAGGTGGCGCCCATGCCGGCGCGTAGCAACCGGCAAATCGATGTCGAGATGGCGCCAACCGAATCCGACCTGGAGGTGATCGTGCGGGAAAGTAGCCTGCAGGAAGACGGCATGATTCGCGAAGATGTCGAGCAGATCAAATTGTTGCCCTCCACCACGGGCAACCTGGAAAGCGTTTTGCCAAATATCGCCCTGGGCGCCAGTAGCGGCACCGGCGGCGAATTGAGCTCGCAATACAACGTGCGCGGCGGCAATTACGACGAGAACCTGGTCTACGTCAATGATTTCGAAATCTACCGCCCCCAACTTATCCGGGCTGGTCAGCAGGAAGGGCTGACTTTTCCGAATATCAACCTCATTCGAGACTTGTCCTTCTCATCTGGCGGCTTTCAGGCCATTTACGGCGACAAACTTTCTTCCGTCCTCGATATTAATTACAAGCGACCCGACAGCCTGCGCGGGTCCGTCGGTTTGAGCTTTCTGGGGGGGTCGGCGCACCTGGAGGGCAGCCTGGACGTCGGGGATAACCAATACCAGAAACTGCGTTACCTGGTGGGCGCGCGCTATAAAACGACTAGCTATCTGCTCGGCTCGCTGGATACGGAAGGAGAGTACACGCCCAACTTCGCCGACATTCAAGCTTACCTGACCTACGACCTGACGCGCGACTGGCAGATGGAAGTATTGGGCAACTATAACCGATCGGTGTACGAGTTTGTCCCCGAGGAGCGCAGTACGGCATTGGGGTTGATCGATTTCGCCCTGGAATTATTCAGCGTCTTCGAAGGGCAGGAAGTCGACGATTTCACGACCTCCATGGGCGGGGTCGCTTTCACCTACCTGCCGGAAAAACAGCGCAATCCATTTTTTCTCAAATTCCTGGCATCCACTTACTCGAGCGACGAGAACGAACGCATCGACATCATCGGGGATTACAGCCTACGCCAAATCGAAACCGGCCTGGGCAGCAATCAATTCGGCGAGGTGATTGCAGAATTGGGTACGGGAACTCAACACCAGTTTGTGCGGAACTTTCTGGACTTGCGGGTGAGCAATTTCCAGCATAAGGG
>CAYWHT010000194.1:2230-7550 GCA_964458135.1 uncultured Saprospiraceae bacterium
AACGAACGCATCGATGATAATATCCGGGAATGGGAGCGACTGGACTCGGCCGGCTATTCCTTACCGGCGGATACGAACCAACTCCTGTTGTTTGATGTGCTGAAAACCCAAAATAACCTCAACTCCAATCGCTTCACGGCTTACCTACAGGACACCTACACCTTCCGCCGGGAGGACCGCTCCGAATGGCGGGTTTCGGCGGGCTTGCGCACCTCTTACTGGGACCTCAACGAAGAGTTTTTACTGTCTCCGAGGGCGCAGATCCTTTTCAAGCCACTGGGCGGACAAACCGATATTTCTTACCGCCTCGCCGGCGGGCTTTATTTTCAGCCGCCTTTTTACCGCGAATTGCGCCGCCCCGACGGAACGGTGAATACCGACCTGAGAGCCCAAAAATCGGCCCACATCGTCGGTGGCCTTACCTGGGATTTTTACATGGGTAGCCAAAATCCGAAAAAATTCCGCTTCATCGCGGAAGCCTACTACAAGTCACTCTGGGACCTGGTCTCCTACGATATCGAAAACGTGCGCATCCGCTATTCCGGCGAAAACGACGCCCGCGGCTACGCTATGGGGCTCGACTTTCGCCTGAACGGCGAATTTCTTCCCGATGCCGAGTCCTGGATTAATCTGTCCTTTCTGCGCACCCGGGAGCAGCTCACCGGTGTGCAACATTTCGAGCGCGAAATCGGCCAACCCGAAGCTCAGGAAGTGGAGGACGTGCCCCGCCCCACCGATCAGCTGATGACGCTTTCCGTATTTTTTCAGGATTATCTGCCCCAGAACAAAAATTTCCGTATGCACCTCAACCTTACGGTGGGCACCGGTCTGCCCTTCGGCATCCCCAATAACAACCGAACCTTCCGGAATACCTTTCGTTTTTCGCCCTACCACCGGGTGGATATCGGCTTTTCCGCCTTATTATGGGATCAGGCGCGCCGCCGGGCCAATCCCGGGCACTGGCTGAGTTTTTCGCGCCGAACCTGGGTGAGTCTGGAAGTGTTTAACCTGATGAAAGTGCAAAACCAAGCGGGGAATACCTGGATCAAAACGATTTTCCAACAACAGTACGCCATACCCACTTTTTTGTCGGGACGACGCATCAACCTGCGCCTACAGATGGATTTTTAGATCACTGACGGTATTGTGTAATTTTGCATCCGGATATTTCATAATCTTCTTAGCCATGCCTTCCGAACCCCGCAAGCGCCGTTTACTTAAACGCTGGGAGCTGATCTTTCTGATCATCATTCTCTTAATATTCCTTTATTTCGGTCTGCAAAAGCTTGGTCTCAGCCCGGTCTGGGAGGCCGAGGAGACGGAAGTGACCGATGATCCGCATCCGGGATATTAAGAGCCGCTTTGGATTTTCCCTTTGACGGCGGTTTGCCTTAAAAGCAAATTCCCAACAAGCTCTCTAAATCCCCTCCTTTTATTCCCGGGAGCGGGTCTTAATTATTCGCTTTACCCAATGCTTCCTTTGCGTTTTTAATTTCAGCGAGTACATACCGGGCGGCAGATGGTTCAAATTCCACTCCGCGCGTCTCCGGTTGAAGGCGCGCCGTTCGAGCAAGCGGCCGTGCATGTCGTAGAGCGAGGCTTTGTAATTGGGAACTCGGGCGGGGTCCGTCTCCAATTGAAGGAGGCCGCTGAAGGGATTAGGGTAAACACGTATGGGGGGATCTCGTTGGTCGACGCCCTCCAGCGCGGTAATCACGATCTGCAGGGTTTTGCTGACCGCCTGGTTGCAGCTCCCCCGGCCAGCATTGAGCGAAACGGTGTAAACGCCCGAACTGTCGTAAGTGTGCTGCGGGTTGGCCATCTCGCTGACGGCGCCGTCGCCAAAACGCCAGCGGTAAGTATTGGCGCTATCGGTCTCATTGGTGAAGTAAACCGTAGGGCCTTCTACCCGGAAGCTGAAATCGGTACGGGGAAAGTCATCTACGCGCACAAACGCCTCCCGCCTTAGGCTATCGGCGCCCAGCGGACCGGAAACGGTTAGAGTGACCGGAAAAACGCCGGGTTTCCGGTAAGTAACGATGGGAGCACTATCCCTGGAAGCGGTGGGTTCGCCGCTGGGGAACAACCATTCATAGGCCGTTACACTACCGCTAGTGGCGGGTTCGAATTGCACTAGCAGGGGAGGGCAGCCCGCGGCCGGCGCCGCCTCAAAATTGGCTGCCGGAGCTGCGCCTACCGCAACGACTTGCCGGCTGGTATCGGCACCGCAATCGTTGGAAGCGACGAGCACGACCTCATATTGCCCGGGGCTTTCATAGGTATGGCCAGGGCGGAGGCGTTCCGAACGGCCGCCGTCTCCAAAATCCCAAGACAGGCTGTCCGCATCTTCCACCACGGCGGAAAATTGAAATGCGGCGCCATCCCGTTGGTAGTCAAAATCCACCGAGGGCGAAGACTGCAGTTCGATCAAACTATCGAGAAGCAGAGTGTCCCGACCCATTGCATTGCCAATAATCAGCGTCACTCCGAAATAACCGCTGCTGTCGTAAACCGTGCTTGGGTTTTTGGCAGTAGACCTATTGGGGCGCGCCCCCGGAAAAAGCCATAGACAGGAATCGGCGCCAATCGAGTTATTTTCAAAGGTCACGGTGAGGGGGGCGCATCCGCGCCGCACATTCCAGGCAAAATCTGCTTGCGGGAGGAGTGGTATTTGAAGACTTCTCTGCAGGGTGTCCGCGCCGCATGCATTGCTGACGATCAAGGTGATGCGGTAATCGCCTCCCGTTGCGTAGGTATGTTCCGGATTAGCTTCTTCACTGCTGTTGCCGTCGCCGAATTGCCAAAAGTATTGGTCGGCCCGCAATGAGCGATCAAAAAAACGAACGGTGCGCTCGTCCCGACTCAATCCGTAATCGGCCATGGGCGGTTGATTGATGGCCAGGGTTGTGATCGCACCGCTATAGCTTGGGAAACAATCGCTGCGTACGGCCAGTCGGTAACGATAGGCCGACATGGAGGGGCGCACGGAATTGATCGTCAAGGCGCCGGTCTGAACCCCCAGGTAATCTTCGCCTGCCTCCAGGTCGGTAAAGCCGGCGCCCCGGTCGATTTGCCAATGCAGCCGCACATTGCCGGTGTCGTAAGGCGAAAACAGGCCGGCTATTGTTAGCGGGTTTTCCAGGCAGGCGTTGGCTACCGTATCCCGAAGGGCGAGTCGGGGTTGACGAACGGGCAGCTGTGAGCGGGGGAAACGCTCCAGGGGTTCCACGCGACCGGGATCTCCGGGGTCGGCGAAATTATCGCCGTCGGGGCAGGTAAAAGAATTGAAAGATAGCCCCGCATCGCCCCCTTTGAGCTCGGCTTGGAGGGTAAGGTCGCCCCGTTGGAGGATCCGTCCGCCGCCGCCGCCACCCCCGGGGCCGTGGCAACGGGAACCGCTTCGGTTGTCGATGCTTCCCCCCGCGCCGCCCTGTGCTTCAACGGGTATGGCGGCATTGGCGGCGCGGATGTCCAGCAGTGCCGTTCCTCCGGCGCCGCCCCCGCCGCCTCCGTCACCGGTAGTGACTGGCGGAGATGCGCCGTTGGTGCGGATGGCGCCGCTGCGAAAGTCCAAGGAATCCGCCAGAATGATAATGATTCCGCCGCCATTGCCGCCATCCGTTCCGGCCTCATTGTTTTCGTGCCCGGCGCCGCCGCCGCCTCCTAGCAAAAGACGCTCCGGGTCGAAGGTGAATCCTTTACCGCCTTCACCGGGATAAAAGCCATCGCAACCGAAGCCCGTTTGCTCGTTTTCTCCGCCCTGGCCTCCATCGGCGTAGTTGGCGCCCCCGCCTCCGCCGGCGTTGTGGTCATTGGCGCCTCCGCCCCCGGTGCCCTGGGGGCCGCGTCCGTTCTCGCGATCGGCAATGGGAAGGGCAATGCCTTCCCCCTTGGGAGCGCCCCGCCAATTATTGCGGTCGTAATAATAGTCATTGGCGCGGGTAAAAAATCCGCAGTTATTATCGCCCCGCAGCTCGGCCAGGCCTCCCCGAAACCCCTTGCCGCTTAGGTCGATCAGGCCGTCGAGCTGGAGGGTGCGATCAACCGAAAGCGCCAACACGCCACCACTACTTCCGTTCCAGGCCGCCGCGCTGAGCGTGTCGGTGACGGTGGCCGCGTCGTATTCGGGCAGGGAGACTAGTTGCAGGCGGCCAGCCGGATCGTAATCCCGCAGCAGATAATGGCGCAGATAAACTTCATTACCGACGATGGTGTCGATGCGAACCCGCTCGTAGCGCCCCGCCCCCCGGGGATCCAGCAAGTCGCCGAAACGCTCGCTATTGGATTGATCGATGACGGCGCCCTGCATTTGGATCAGGATGGCCGCCATGCCAGGGCGGAAGGAGGAGGCGTCTTCCAATGTGAGGTGGGCGCTGCAGTCATGAATCCGGCTGACCTTACTGTAGTTATTGACGGTTCCCCTCAGGAAAGGCTGGGCGTAGCAGGATACGGCTGGAATCCATAGCAGAAGAAGGGGTAGGGTGCGCAAATGCATGCTCGTTTCGTTTTTGGGTTATCGGCGGTTTTGATGGATGGGGATGAATGAAATTTAAGGTTAAATCGAATACCCGGTAGGCGGCATCCTGAATTTTTTTATGTTAAAAGAGGAAAAGGAGGGAAACAATGCGGACCGTAACGCAGTTTTTTAACCTGCATTGGTTTTTTGCAAATAACGGCCGAGCCAAGCAAAAGCTTTCGCCCAACTTGGCCGGTACCGCAAAATAAACTATCTTTGCGCCCGGTAAAAAACCCGCCGCTTGTTTTCAAGGTAAGCGGGTTATGGTTTAATTCAAATAATTTGTAATGCCAGTCAAAATCAGATTGCAGAGAAGAGGTCGAAAGAAGCGTCCCTTTTACCATATTGTAGTAGCAGATGTTCGAGCCCCTCGTGACGGTCGTTATATTGAGCGTTTGGGCACCTACAACCCCATGACTAAACCCGCAACCATTGAAATCGATCGGATGAAAGCTTATGAGTGGTTGGTTCGCGGCGCGCAACCCACCGATACCGCCCGGGCGATTTTGCGTTTCAAAGGCGTTTACTACCGTAAACATTTGATGCGCGGCGTTAAAAAGGGCGTGCTCACCGAGGAAGAAGCCGAGACCAAGTTCAACGAATGGGTAGAAGCCAAGGAGGCCAATATCGCCGAACGCTTTGCGGCGGCAGCCAAAGAGCGCGAGGAATTCCACGCTATGGTGTCCGGGCAGGCGCCTCTCGCCGAGGAACCGGTGGCTGAAAAAGAGCCGGAAGCTTCCGCCGCCGAAGAGGAGGAGGAAGCACCCGCTGCGGAAACAGAACCGGCAGCTACCACGGAGGAAG
>CAYWHT010000195.1:0-874 GCA_964458135.1 uncultured Saprospiraceae bacterium
CCTGGCAACCATTTGCGCCGCTGACTACGAAAAACTCATGCATCATCCGGGTTAAGCTCTAAGCGACTTCCGCCTTTATGGCGTGTTTGTAGAGTGCTGTATAAAAGGGGCGGCAGCGTTCGGCCAGGGTTTCGAGTTCGGGGGATAGTTCGACCGTTTTGCGCCGGTAGGGTTGAAAGCCTTCCGAATGATGTACCTGATGGTACCAATATTTGGCCCAGACGCCGTCTTCGGGTCGGGGGCCAGGCTCCCAGGCCAACATTTCCGGATAAAAGGGAAGGTCTAACTGCCGGCAAAGTTGTTCGAGCACCGCATGCGGGGCGCGCAGCAGCTCCTGGGTGTCGAGCACCGCCCGGCAGCGGTCGCGGGCTTCCAAAAATTGAAATAATTCATACTGTTTGCGAATGCCTACGTCTTCTATGCCCGGGTTGGGCACGACTTTAGCGTAGGAGCCGATAATGGCGCGGGGGTCCCGGATGAGCAAAACGTGATCGCTATACAGGAGAAAAGACCAGTCGATTTCAATCAGGTGGTGGGTCATTTGTTTAAAGAACACAACCGGCCGGTCGCAGGGCCCCTGCAATACTTCATCGATGACTTTTTGACCATCGTTGCGTTGGCTGTTCAGAACCTCGGCTCTTCCCGGATGCTGGGCTTCGCTCTTAGTGCGAAGCAGGTAATGGGCGTAAAGTGGTTCGTCCACTACCCGGGTGTCGGGGCGTTGGGCAAAGCTGTACATCAAAGCGGTGGAAATATTCCGGGGGCTGGACCAGGCGTTGATGCGCCGGGAAGGGTTTGGGGACATCTCCTGACAAGCGTTTTCTTCATAGTCTGCCAAATCAGCATTCACAAATTTTGGGTTGGCCGACTGTAA
>CAYWHT010000195.1:884-7549 GCA_964458135.1 uncultured Saprospiraceae bacterium
GAAGTCATTTGTTGAAACGAGACCGATCCATTAGTCTTTTTCCTGCAGCGTGGTGTCTTCAATGGTGGCCTGTGGCGCGGTTTCCATAACCGAGCGGATGCCATTGTCGCGGCCGTCCTTGGAAGCGTACATCTGGCTGGAGCCGATGATCTGCTTGTTTTTGGCCAACAGATTGAAGAAGAACTTACCGTTGCTAGATTCCTTGCTTTCAAAGTTGGCTTCGTCGCTCGCATTTTTCATAACCGACTCGATGCCGTTTTTACAGCTGGATTTGCTCGCGTAACCTTGGCTGGAGAGGATCACCTGCCCGTTTCTCGCCTTGAGGCGAAAATAGCACTTGTCCTTACCTTCATTCTGGAAAATTTCAAATTTCATACCGGATATCTGTTTGAGGTTAGCAATTTATTTGGCTAAAGGTAATAAAATATTGAAAATCCTACGGAAAATGGGACGAGAAGTGCGTTTACTTAAGCTTCGAGGCCTAATTTTTCGAAAGACGAGAAGCTGCATCCGGATCGAACCGGATGGAACAAGCGGAATGCAGGGGCGCTCCGAAGCCGGGCGTTTAGGTTAAATTTTAAACTTTGTCAGAAGGTCGGTATATTTACGCCATCCCTCCGCAAACACAATTTTCGAAAACCTACCCGAAGTCATTTGATCGATTCTGTCAGGAACGAAGCGCTGGCCATGCTCCAAGAAGGCAATTGGCCAAAGGATGCCCGCTTCCGTTGGGGGCATCCCCTGATTGCCGTCGGCCTAAGCAACGGCAACCCAAAATGGGCGCGGGAATTCTTTCAACATACCCTGGCCAATCAGACAACGGATGGCCTTATTCCTCCGCACCCGCCGGAAGAAAAACCGGCCACGGCTTCCCCGCAGTTCTCATTATCCGGGGATCAACTGACTACGCCTCCGGTTCACGGCCTGGCTTTGCGGATGCTTTACGAGCGGCAGGGGGAAGATGCTTTGGGCCTGTCCTTCTTACGGGAAATGTATTTCCGTATCCTGCGCTATCACCGCTACCTTTATTTTCACCGGGATTTTCGGGAGGAAGGATTGGTGGCGCTACGTTTTGCCGGCGAGTCTCCCTTGCCTACCGCCTTTGCATGGCGTGCTCAGGAGCCCGAAGCAGAAGAAGCGGCCGCTCCTTATCTTTACGATATGGCCTTTCTATCCGTGCTATGTTGGTCAAACGAGGCATTGATTCATATTGGCGGAATACTCGGTGAGGAGGTTTCCGAAATTATTCAATGGCAGGAGCTGACGCTTTTTTCGATGAATGAACAATTGTGGGATGCGGAATACGGCCATTATAACTACCGGGAACTGCAAAGCGGGAAAGTCTTCCGCCATGCTACCCTGGCCGGGCTACTACCCCTTGCGGGGGGGGTTCCCGTTCAGGACCAGGCGGAAAGCATGTTGCAGCAACTGGAGTCCGGTCGGTTTGGAGGCGGATCGACGCCCTATCGTTGGTGCACCACGCTATCGACTGCGGAACCGCATTTTGACAGCCGTCGCGCCGCGGCCGGCGCCATTGACCTGCCGGCCAACTGGCTATTGATGTACGGTTTGCAGCGTTACGACATGGACGATCAGGCCGAAAAAGTGCGTTCGGCCACCGTTGATCTCATCCTCCGCCACGGGTTCGGCTTGACCTGGGACGCTCGTTTGGACGCCGGTGACCCCCGTTTGGATTATGCGTCTCCTCACCCTCTGGCCGCCGCTTTACTGCTCGATCTACTCGGAAACGAAGAAACATAGGCCCCGGCTGCCGCCCTCAGAGCCGAATTTTATATTTTTCCGCCCAGCACCTAATTTTTTAGCCTTGGCGCACTATACTTAATGATCGAACTATGGAAGCAAGAAACTGGTGGAAAGAAGCCGTGATCTATCAGATTTATCCGCGTAGTTTTAACGACAGTAACGGGGATGGCATCGGTGATTTGCGCGGTATTATCGAAAAACTGGATTATTTGCATAATCTGGGGGTCGACTTGGTCTGGCTCAGTCCCATTTACCAATCCCCCAACGATGATAACGGTTACGATATCAGTGACTACCGGGCGATTATGGACGAGTTCGGCACTATGGCTGACTTCGACGAGTTGCTCCACGGCCTCCACCAGCGGGGTATGCGCTTACTCATGGATCTCGTCGTCAACCACACCTCCGACGAGCACGCCTGGTTTCGGGCCTCCCGCAGCGACAAAAACAGCCCTTACCGCGATTACTACTTCTGGAAACCGGAAAAGCCCAATAATTGGCTGTCGTTTTTCGGCGGCGAAGCCTGGGAATACGACGAACGGGCCGGTGCATATTTCCTGCACCTCTTCACCCGCAAACAACCGGATCTGAACTGGGAAAATCCTCTGGTTCGAAAAGAGGTGTACGATCTTATGCGATTTTGGCTGGACAAAGGAGTTGATGGTTTCCGGATGGATGTCATCCCCTTAATTTCCAAACGCCTCGACTTTCCGGATGCCGATTACAGCGATGGATTCAACAAGGTGATCGAAGAGGTTTACGCCAACGGGCCGCGGGTGCACGAATTCCTGCGGGAGATGAACCGGGAGGTGAGCAGCCGCTACGATATCGTGACGGTAGGAGAGGGGGTGGGCATTCCGCCGGAAAAGGCCAATCTGTACGTGGGCGCCGCTCGGCGGGAGCTCAATATGATCTTTCATTTCGGCCACATGTTTATCGATCACGGCCGGGGCGGCAAGTTTGACGTCGCGCCGCCGAGCTTACGGGAGTTTAAGGAGGTCTTCAACGTCTGGCACCGCGCCATCGGTGAGGAAGGTTGGATGAATATCTACCTCGACAATCACGATTTCCCCCGCATGGTATCCCGATTTGGCAATGACGGCGCCTACCGCGTACCCTCGGCTAAACTGCTGGCCGTACTCCTCCTGACGCTCCGCGGCACGCCTTGTATTTATCAGGGTAGCGAGATCGGGATGACCAACGTGGCCTTTCCCAGCCTGGATGACTACCGCGATGTGGAAACCCGCAACGCCGTCCAAGAATGGCGGGAGGCCGGCCGGGATCTCGATGAATTACTCCCCGCCGTACACCGGCAGGGGCGCGACAACGTGCGCACCCCCATGCAGTGGGATGACAGCCCCCATGCGGGCTTCACCAGCGGAACTCCCTGGATTAAAGTCAATCCGAATTATCCGGAAATCAATGTCAAAAAGACGCTGGACGATCCCGACTCGGTTTTCTACTTCTACCGGCGGGCGCTCCGATTCCGCAAGCAGCATCCTACCCTCGTTTACGGTCGTTACGAACCGCTGGACGAGGGCCACGATGCGCTGTACGTCTACCGCCGTTGGGATGAACAAGGGGAATACCGCATTTATCTGAATTTTAGTGAGAAGGCGATGCGCCCCTTCCCGGAAATTTCCGGCAAGCTGATATTTGGCAATTACGATGAAAGCTCGGCGAAGCGCGCGGAATTACGACCCTGGGAAGCGCGGGTTTACCGCGTTCAATAACTTCAACCTCCCGCCTCATCCAGTTGCAAACGGGCAAATCGCCCCCACCACATGGCGAGTCCGAAAGCGGAAATCAGATGCCAAATGCCCCAGAAAGCGGCGACGAGAGCCATACCGCCCAAACCGTCGAAAAAATTGAAGATGAGGATCAGGCCCAGCCCCGAATTCTGGATGCCGGTCTCCAGGGCGATGGCCCGGGCGTCGTAACGCGGCAGCCGGTTTAACCGGGCAAACCAGTAGCCGGTGAGCAGGGCGATGGCGTTATGCGCGATGACGTAGAGCAGAACCAGCTGCAAGTAGCTGAGAATATTGTCAAGGTTTTTGAGGATGGCGACGATGACAAAGCCCACAAAGATAAACAGGGAGAGAGGCCGAACGATCTTGCGAATGCGCTGCGTGAAAACCGGAAAACGATAATTGATGAACATGCCGATGGAAAGCGGCAAAAGAATGAGCTGTAATATGGTGTTGACCATATTCACGGGATTGACGTATATGGCCGTACTCACCGCATCCGTTCCCGGAAGCCAGCCCGCGAGCGTGGTGAAATAGAGCGGCGTGACGAGAATGGCGCCCAGGGTGGTGATGCTGGTCATGAATACGGAGAGCGCCGCATTGGCGCCCGAAAGGTGCACCGCAAAATTGGAAACATTGCCTCCCGGGCAGGCGGCAACCAGCAGCATGCCTAAAGCAATACTAGCCGGCGGACGAAAGAGAAAAATAAGCCCCAGCGTCAGTAAAGGCAGCAAGAGGAGTTGGGAAGCCAATCCGACTAGCGGCGCCCGCGGACGGCGAAGCAATTGCCGGAAATTGTCCACCCGTAAATCCAGGGCAACGCCGAACATCAAAAAAGCCAGGCAAATGTTGAGCAAGAAAAGTTGATCGGGATCAAAGTTGATCCGGGCGCTGTTGATTGCTGCTTCCATACACCACGCATCTATTAGCCGGTAAAGGTAAAGAAAAATTCTCCGTATGGGATAGCGCCCTGGCCCGGCGATCGGCCGAAGGCCTAAGTCTTTTTCTTTTTTCTTTCCCGCGAATTGCTTAATTACGCCTTTGAGACAATAATTCAGCCCTTGTTTGGCTATCAGGAAACGCAAAAGTATATGGCATTTAATTGGGGGATTATCGGTCTGGGAAAGATTGCCCGAAAATTTGCCGACGCGCTATCCGTCGTGCCCGACGCGCAATTGCAGGCCGTGGCTTCCCGCTCGGCGCATAAGGCGCGTCAATTTGGAGAGGAATACGGCGCACCCCATCACTACGGCGCCTACGCAGATATGGTGCACTGCCCCGACCTGCATGCGGTCTACGTAGCTACGCCCCACACCCTTCACCACCAAAATACCTTGATGTTTTTGCGCAACGCCATTCCCGTGCTTTGCGAAAAGCCTTTTGCGATGAACGGCCGCCAGGTAGCGGAGATGATCGCTGCCGCCCATCAGCACCACACTTTTCTGATGGAAGCTCTGTGGACGCGCTTTCTGCCCACGACGCAACGCGCCTTGGAAATCATCCAGGCCGGACAGCTCGGAGACTTGTTGGCCGTAAAAGCCGATTTTGGGTTTGCGGCGCCCTTCGAGCCCGAAAAGCGGCTCTTTAATCCCGACTTAGGAGGAGGCGCCCTCCTGGATATCGGCATTTACCCGGTTTTTCTGGCTCAGCTGCTTTTGGGGTCGCCCGACGACATCGTCGCCCACGCCCATTTGGGCGCCACCCGGGTAGATGAAGATTTGGGGGCGGTATTTAGCTACCGCAACGGGCAGACGGCTCACCTCCACGCTTCCTTTCGCTATCACACCAAGACCGAAGCTTTTATTTACGGGAGCAAAGGCACCATTCATCTGCATACCCGCTGGCACGAGCCTACCACTATGAGCTTGCTCTTGAAAGACGAACGCCCCCAGCATTTGACTTTTGAATACCCGGGTAATGGCTACGATTACGAAATCCGGGAAGTGATGCGCTGCGTGCGGAAGGGCCAAACGGAACATCCCGATTTGCCGCTTCAATTCAGCCGGGATCTGATGGCCACTTTGGACCGTATCCGGCAGATTGTCGGACTGAAATATCCCGCTGAATAGACGAGATTTAATCTACGCTTTACGTTTATTGGCTACCTTCCCCGGCAAATCAAATTTCCATCGAAAATATGAGCATTCGAAGCCTTATGATCGTTATAGCGGCAGCCATTTTGGCCTCAGCCTGCCAGGGCGAAGTAGCCGAAGAAACCGGCGTTGACCCCCAGTCCCTTTACGTAGGCCGGCAATTGGACACCACCGCTCTCCTGGAAACCATCGCCCTGGGATCCTGCAACCAGCAAGATGAACCCCAGGACATGTGGCCGGTCATCGGAGGGCACGATCCCGATCTATGGATTTGGCTGGGGGATAACATCTACGGGGATACCGAAAATATGGATCTACTCGCCCGCAAATACAAAAAACAGAAATTCGGCGCCGACTACGCCGCTTTCCGCGAAAACACCCAAGTCATTGGGATTTGGGACGATCACGACTACGGGCTAAATGACGGAGACAAACGCTACGCAAAAAAAGCCGAAAGCGAAGAACTACTGCTCAACTTTCTGGACGTGCCCCAGGATGCCGCAGTACGCGGACGGCCGGGCGCCTACCAATCCTACACCTTTGGCCCTAAGGATAAACAGGTGAAAATTTTACTGTTGGATGCGCGCTATTTCCGGGACACCTTGTCCAAAAGCCAGGAAGAAAATCGCCGGTACTTGCCCAATGAAACCGGAGATATCCTGGGAGAAGCTCAGTGGCAATGGCTGGAACGTCAACTGACCGATAGTCCCGCGCAAGTCCATCTTATAGGAAGTGGCGTGCAAATTCTCCCACAGGATCACGGTTACGAGAAGTGGGCCAACTTTCCGAAGTCTCGCCAGAGACTCTTCGATTTGTTGCAACGCTCCCAACCCGCCAATCCCGTCTTGCTCAGCGGCGACCGGCACATTGCCGAACTATCGCGTATCGAGCTGGATAGCTTGCCTCAACCAATTTACGAGCTCACCGCCAGCGGCTTGACCCACAGCTGGGAAACCGTAGGCGAGGAGCCCAACCGCAACCGGGTGGGAGAACTCGTTCCCAAAAAGAACTGTGGTCTCATCCGGATCGATTGGTAGGGGGATCAACGGGACCTTCGGGT